>JAKACL010000233.1 GCA_021821425.1 Pseudomonadota bacterium | reverse complement strand
GCCGGATTCATATAGCGCTTCCGCATTCTGGGCCAGCCGCTGCACCAGGTCGGCGGAAAGAAAGCCGGGCAGGGCGCACCAGCCTTTTTCAGCGAGCTGCTGTACAACCGACTCGATCACTGGCGGGGGTCTTCTGCTTTCTGGTTGCGGTGCAGCAGTTCCTCGACTGCCTGACGCGGGGGCACGTGTTCGTAGAGAACTCTGTTCACCGCGCGCGTGATCGGCATGTCGACGCCGTGGCGTTCCGCCAGGCGCAGCACTTCCGGCGCGGTGGTGACGCCTTCGGCCACGTGACCGAGACTGGCGATGATGTCCTGCAGGGTTTCGCCCTTGGCGAGACGCAGGCCCACCTGGCGGTTGCGCGAGAGGTCGCCGGTGCAGGTAAGAATGAGGTCGCCCATGCCGGACAGCCCCATGAAGGTTTCCATGTGCCCGCCGAGGGTCAGACCCAGGCGGGTGATTTCGGCCAGGCTGCGCGTGATCAGCGCGGCGCGGGCGTTGTGGCCGAAGCCGAGGCCGTCGGAGATGCCGGCGGCGATGGCGATGACGTTCTTGATCGCGCCGCCCAGTTCGATGCCCACGACGTCGTCGGAGGTATAGATGCGCAGTGTGCCGCCATGCAGCCGATGCGCGATGTCTCCGGCGACGAGGGCGTGGTGCGAGGCCAGCGTCATCGCGCTGGGCAGGCCTTTCGCGACCTCGATGGCGAAACTGGGGCCGGACAGCACGCCGCTGGGGACGTGGGGCAGGATTTCCGCGACGATTTCATGCGGCAGCTTGCCGGTGCCCTCCTCGAAGCCCTTGCAGACCCAGATTAGCGGACAGCCGATGTCATGCTCGGACAATAGCTCGAGCAGCCCGCGCAAGGCGCTGCTGGGCACTGCGACCAGCACGAGCTCTGCGTGCCGGATTGCCTCGTCGAGCTTGTGGGTGATGCGCAGGTCGGCGGGAAATGCGATGCCGGGCAGGTAGCGCGCATTCTGCCGCTGTACGGCCATGGCCTGCGCGTGTGCCTCGCTGCGCGTCCACAGCGTGACCTCATGGCGCGCGCCAAAGTGCACGGCCAGCGCGCTGCCCCAGGCGCCCGCGCCCAGCACGGCGATTTTCATGCGTTCGCTCATAGCCCCCAGACATCACGTATGCGCACGTAGCCTTGCTGGCCGCTGGCGTGCTGCACTTTTGCCCAGCCGTTCTCCTGACCGGGCAATATCTCCAGGATTACGCCCTGGGCGGCGCGAAAGCGCACCGGGGCGTCTTCCCGCGGCGTTTCCATGATTCTTGCCTCAGGCACGGTGACCAACAGGGTGCGCTTGCCGCCGAGCGAGGATTCCTCGATCCAGGCCAGTTTTCCGGTCTCGTCCCTGACCTTGGTCCAGCCGGCTGCGGTGACCAGTTTTTCCAGCGGATAGCCGGCGCTGATCACGGCAACCTTGCTTGCCGCGGAAGAAGGGGCGTCATACAGGATGGCCGGCTGTTGGGTAGTGGCAAAGTCCAGCGCCCAGGCGGGCGCTGCTAGTGCCAGCAGCAGGCCGATGGCCAGGCGCATGATCAATGGGCGCTGCCCTGCTGCGCTTGCTCGGCGGCCAGTTGCTGCTGGCGCAGGAATTCGCCTTCGAAATTGAACGGCGCAAGCTGCAGCGGCGGAAAGCCGGCGCGCAGGACCACGTCGGAAATGGTTTCGCGGGCATACGGGAAGATGATGTTGGGACAGCCGATGCCCAACGCCATGGCAAGCTGATCCTGGGGCAGCCCGGCGATGCGGAAAAGGCCGGCTTGTTCGCACTCGATCAGGAATACGGTCTTGTCGCCCAGTTTCGCGGAGACGGTGACCTTGACGGTGCTTTCAAAGATTTCTGCGCTGATCGCGTTGTTCTGGGTAGTCAGTTCGACAGCCATTTCCGGGGCTTCGCGCTCGAGAAAAATGGCGGGCGCGTTAGGCACCTCCACGGACAGGTCCTTGACGTAGATCTTTTCGATATGGAAAACGACTTGCGGGTTTTGCTGCTCTTCGGCCATGTCGGCGCTCCCTGATTGATTCGAAAAATGAAAACTGGCGCTATTTTAACCTGCTTGCGCCAGCCAATTCCTGAGATTTGCGGCATCGAGCGCGCCGGACAGTCGTGTGACTTCACGGCCGTTGCGGAAAATCGCCAGGGTGGGAATGCTGCGGATGGCATATTGCGCGGCCAGGCCCTGTTCGGCTTCGGTGTTGACCTTGGCGAAGCGGTAGCGCGTGTTGAGTTCGGCTGCCGCCCGGCTGAACACGGGGGCGAACATCTTGCACGGCCCGCACCAGGGTGCCCAGAAATCGACCACGACCGGCAGGCCGGAACGGCCGACGAACTTGCTGAAATTGGCAAGGCCGAGATCGACCGGCTTGCCTGGCAGCAGGGCGGCGCTGCATTTGCCGCATTTGGGCTGTTCGGCCAGACGCTCGTCCGGCACGCGATTGACTGCGCCGCAGTCGGGGCAGACAAGTTCCATGAGGCATCTCCAAAACGGTATTGTTTTGAAGATGCGGGCGGAAACGCCTAACTCAAGCAGCGTTCAGGAGCGGCATGAGGCCGCCGGCCTTGTCGAGAGCAGAGAGGTCGTCGAAACCACCGACATGGGTGTCGCCGATGTAGATCTGCGGCACGGTGCGGCGGCCGGTCTTGTTCATCATTTCCTCGCGCAGGTGAGGTTCAACGTCGACACGGATCTTGTCGATGGCGTCCACGCCCTTGGATTTGAGCAGGCGCTCGGCGGCCACGCAATAGGGGCAGACGGCGGTGCAGTACATGGTGATTTTTTGCATGGGTTTACTTACTTGCGGGTGATGGGCAGGTTGGCTTGTTCCCAGGCCATGATGCCGCCGGCGAGATTATTGGCGCTTCCGAAACCGGATTTTTTCAGCAGCGCGCAGGCGCGGGCTGAGCGATTGCCGGAGCGGCAGTAGACCACGATGGGCTTGTCCTTGTACTTCTCCAGTTCGGAAAGCCGTTTGGACAGTTCGCTGAGGCGGATGTGTTTGGCATTGGGCAGGCGGCCCACCGCCCACTCGTTGTCTTCACGCACATCCAGCAGCAGCGCTTCCTCGTTCATCAGGCGGGTGGCTTCCAGCGTATTGACTTCATTGATGCCGGAAACGCGATTGCCGAAGAAGGACCACAGCAGCATGGTGCCGCTGGCCACGGCGGCGATGACGAGCAGAAGATTATTTTGAACGAATTCCATCGAAGTCTCGGGGCTGGACGAAAAAACAGGGGCTCATTTTATCAGCCCCTGTTTCTTTCGTCTGGGGTCAGGATTAGGAACAGCAGCTGCCGCCTTCCTTGACACCGGCTTTTTTCAGGATGATCTCGAGCGGGCAGAAGCGGGTGAAGCCGGACTGGAACAGGTTGGCGCCGACGAAGGCGGTGAACCACAGCCAGGAAAGCTGGGAGAGGTCGGCGGTGCCGCTGAAGTGGGCGAGCGCCAGGGACAGCAGGATAAAAGCGCCGGCAACAATACGGACGATGCGTTCAACAGTCATTTCAGCTCCTTTGGTTGGGGTTTGCGAATTTCCGGAAATTCGTGGCGTAGTACAGCACCGGGATGACGACCAAGGTTAACAAAGTCGACACGAAAATGCCAAAAATCAGCGACACCGCGAGGCCCGAGAAGATCGGGTCGTCGAGGATGAAGAAGGCGCCCATCATGGCGGCCGCTCCCGTCAGCACGATCGGTTTGGCACGGGTGGCACCGGCCATGATCACGGCT
>JAKACL010000232.1 GCA_021821425.1 Pseudomonadota bacterium | reverse complement strand
AGATACTGGTGCGCGCTTTTGGTCCAGGAGAAATCGCGCGTCATGCCGCTGCGCACGAGCTTCTGCCAGGCAAGCTTGTGACGGTAAAGAATCATCGCCCGCTGCAGAGTGTCGGCCAGCGTGTTCCTGTCGAGCTGCTCGATCACGAAACCGGTGGCCTTGCCGTTGGCGAGGTTTTCCAGGCTGGCATGGGTGACGGTGTCGGCCAGCCCGCCGACCTTGTGCACCACCGGCGGCGTGCCGTAGCGCTGGCTGTACATCTGGTTGAGTCCGCAAGGCTCGAAGCGCGAGGGCATGAGAAAAATGTCCGCGCCAGCTTCGATGCGGTGGCCGAGGCCTTCGTTGTAGCCGATTTTCACGGCGATCTTGCCGGGGTGCGCGGCCGCGAGCTTGCGCCAGGCGTTTTCCAGCTTGGTTTCGCCGCTGCCCAGGACGGCGAACTGCGCGCCCAGTTTCAGCAATTGCGGCACGGCCTCGATGACCACGTCCGAGCCCTTTTGCTGGGTCAGCCGCGAGACCATGCCGAGCAGGGGCGCCTTGGCGTCGGTCTGCAGGCCGAGTTCCCCTTGCAGAGAAAGCTTGTTGGTCACCTTGCCGGCAAGATTGTCGGCGGAATAGGGCGCATACAGATAGGGATCGTTGAGAGGATTCCACTCGCGCATGTCGATGCCGTTGAGGATGCCGGTGAGTTCCTTGCCGCGCGCGGCGAGCAATCCCTGCATGCCCATGCCGAAAGCCTCGGTCTGGATTTCGCCGGCGTAAGTCGGGCTTACGGTGGTGATGTGGCTCGAGTAATACAAACCGGCCTTGAGGAAGGAAAGCTTGCCGTAATACTCCATGCCGTCGATGGTGAAGCTTTCCGGCGGCAACCCGAGTCTTTTCAAGTCTTCCGGCGGGAATATGCCCTGGTAGGCGAGGTTATGCACGGTAAAGACCGTCGGCGTCGGTTTCGCGCCCTCGAAATGCAGGTAGGCGGGGGCGAGGCCGGTCTGCCAGTCGTTGCAGTGCAGAACATTGGGCCGAAAATCCAGCGGCGATTTGGGACCCGCAAGCCAGGCCGCAAATTGCGACAGCAGGCCGAAACGCATCGCATTGTCAGGCCAGTCGCGGCCGGATTCGTCCTGATACAGGCCTTCGCGTTCGAAGTAGCCCTTGTGCTCGATGAGGTAGACGGGTACGCCATTGCCCGGGAACATGCCGCGCAGCAGCGAGGTTTCGCCATGCTCGGGCAGCTTGATGCGGAATACGCGCGAGAGGTTTTCCGTCTTTTCCAGGGCGGACGGGTAGGCCGGCATCAGCACCCGCGCATCGACGCCGATCTCCTGCAGGGCGACAGGCAGCGCGCCGCTGACGTCGGCCAGCCCGCCGGTCTTGGCGAGCGGATGCGCTTCGGAGGTGGCGAACAGGACTTTCATTCGGATCACAAGGAATAAATGCGGAGTATAACGGCCGAAGGAGTCTGAATACCGATTTGAAACCACGGGGTGCACGGGGAACACGGGGAATTAATTTCAATTTGCGGGAACGGTTCACCCTGCTGCAGCGGCGAAGACCCGGAATCCTTCCTTGGCCTATTGTTCTCCCCGTGCGCCCCGTGTCCCCCGTGGTTGAAGATTTGGGTTGGTTAGACCTGTCTGCCGACAGCAAGTCTGTTTTTTGCTTGGAATGCGCTGGGCGCAACATGCCTGGGCTATGCTGACGAATAAATTGGAGACGGACATGCAGGAAATCGGACTTATCGGACTGGGGCGCATGGGCGCCAACATGGCGCGGCGGCTTTCCCGCGCGGGGCTCAAGCTGGCGGTCTACAACCGCACCGCCGACGTTGCGCACACCCTGGCCGGGGAAGAAGCCAAGCTGCGCGCGGTCGAAAGCTACGAGGCCCTGGTCGCCAGCCTGCCGGCACCGCGCATCGTGTGGCTGATGCTGCCCGCCGGCGAGGCCACGGAAGCCGCGCTGCAGCAGCTTGCCGGGCTGCTTGCGCCGGGCGACCTGCTGGTCGACGGCGCCAATGCCTATTACCAGGACAGCATGCGCCATGCGCAGGAACTGGCGGCCAAGGGGATCGAATTCGTCGATGCCGGCGTTTCCGGCGGGGTGTGGGGCCTGGACAACGGTTATGCACTGATGGTGGGCGGCGCGCCCCAATCGGTGGCGCGCATAAAGCCGCTGATCGAGGCGCTGGCGCCGGCGCCGGACAAGGGCTGGGTGCATTGCGGGCCGGCAGGCTCGGGACATTTCGCCAAGATGGTCCACAACGGCATCGAGTACGGCATGATGCAGGCGCTGGCCGAGGGGCTCGCGCTGATGAAATCCAAGACCGAATTCGATTTCGACCTGGCCGAAGTGTCCGAGGCCTGGCGCCACGGCAGCGTGGTGCGTTCCTGGCTGCTCGACCTCACGGCCGAAGTGCTGAAGCAGGATCAGAACCTGGACAACATCCAGCCTTATGTCGCCGATTCCGGCGAGGGCCGTTGGACGGCGCTGGAGGCCATCAACCAGAAGGTGCCGGCGCCGGTGATGTCGCTCGCCCTGATGATGCGCTACGCCACCCAGGGCAACAACGACTATCCGGCGAAGCTGCTGGCCATGATGCGCAACGCCTTCGGCGGCCACAAGGTGGAACCGAAATGATCGGCGGGCAGGAATCTCCCTGCGCGCTCGTCATCTTCGGTGCGACCGGCAACCTCGCCAGCCTGAAACTGCTGCCGGCGCTGTTTCATCTGGAACAGGCCGGCCGGCTGCCAGATCATTTGTCCATCATCGCCTTCTCGCGCCGCGAGTGGACCGATGCCGAATGGCGCGCGCACCTGCTCGAAGTGCTGCGCGACCGCATCAGCGAACAATGTCCCGAGTCCACCTGCGAGCATTTCCTGTCGCGCTTCAGTTATGTGCAGGGCGAATTCCAGGATCCGGCGGCCTACAACCGCCTGCTGGAAGCGCTGGCCCGGCCGCGCATGGGCGTTTGCTCGAACGTGGTGTTCTACCTGGCGATCAAGCCGGCGGAATATCCCGCCGTCATCAAGAATCTCGACGAGGCGGGCCTGAACAAGCCGCGCGGCCTGCATCGCATCGTGGTGGAAAAACCCTTCGGCGAGGACCTCGAGTCGGCGCAGGTGCTGAACCAGATGCTGCACAAGAGCTTCAACGAGGAGCAGATCTTCCGCATCGACCACTACCAGGGCAAGGAGACGGTGCAGAACCTCTTGGTGTTCCGTTTCGCCAATACCCTGATCGAACCCTTGTGGAACCGCAATTTCATCGACCACGTGCAGATCACCGTGGCCGAATCCATCGGCATCGGCAAGCGTGCCGACTACTATGATCGCGCCGGTGCGCTCAGGGACATGCTGCAGAACCACATGATGCAGCTGCTGACCCTGGTGGCCATGGAGCCGCCGCCCGCACTGGAGCCGGATGCGCTCAGGGACGAGAAGGTCAAGGTGCTGCGCTCCATCCGCCCGATCACCCGCAAGGCGGTGCACGCCCATGCCTTCCGCGCCCAGTACGCAGCGGGCAACGTGGAGGGCCAGCCGGTGCCGGGCTACGCCCAGGAAGCGGGCGTGGAAAAAGGCTCGACCACGGAAACCTTCGTCGCCGCCAAGTTCTACATCGACAACTGGCGCTGGCGCGGCGTGCCGTTCTATCTGCGCACCGGCAAGCGCCTCAAGGCGCAGCAGTCGATGATCGCGTTGCGCTTGCGTCATCCTCCGCAGCAACTGTTCCGCGAAACCCCGCTGGAAACCCTGGACCCCAACTGGATCCTGCTGTCCA
>JAKACL010000231.1 GCA_021821425.1 Pseudomonadota bacterium | reverse complement strand
AACTCGCGTTCGCTCGGCCACGGGTGCACGATGCGCTCGCCGGTCGCGGGGTGATTGCCGGTTTCCTCATGGTCGATCTGCGCATGGCGGAACTGGAAATAGGGCAGGGGATTGTGGCCCCATTCGCCGGCGATGGAATTGACTCCGTTCAGCACGTGCCCGCGCACCACGATGCCGCCGCCCACGCCGGTACCGAGAATGACGCCGAACACCACTTCGGCGCCGGCGGCCGCGCCATCGGTGGCTTCCGAAAGCGCAAAACAGTTGGCGTCGTTGCTGATGCGGATTTCGCGGCCCAGCGCGGCCTCCATGTCCTGCTTGAAGGGCATGCCGATGAGGCAGGTGGAATTGCAGTTCTTCATGAGCCCGGTGGCGTGCGACAGCGCGCCGGGGGTGCCGATGCCGACCGTGCCTTGTTGGCCCAACTCGGTTTCGACCTCCCGGATCAGATTGGCCGTGGCCTCGATCGTGCCGGGGTAGTCGTTCTGCGGCGTGGCGATACGGCGGCGCAGGCGCTCCTGGCCCTTGCCGTCCAGGGCGATGAGTTCGATCTTGGTGCCGCCGAGGTCGATGCCGAGCCTCAATCTGTCTTGACGCAGGGCCGAAGTGCTAGAATTTGCCATTAAATTTTTATTGCAGCAGCGAGCAGGGACAGAACATGGCTGGACACAGTAAATGGGCCAACATCCAGCACCGCAAGGGCCGCCAGGACGCCAAGCGGGGCAAGATTTTCACCAAGCTTATCAAGGAAATCACCGTCGCGGCGAAAATGGGCGGCGGCGACCCCGCCATGAACCCGCGCCTGCGCCTCGCCATCGACAAGGCCAAGGCCGAGTCCATGCCCAAGGACAACATCGACAACGCCGTCAAGCGCGGCACCGGCCAGCTCGAGGGCGTGAGCTACGAGGAAGTGCGCTACGAGGGCTACGGCATCGGCGGCGCCGCGGTGATGGTGGACTGCCTGACCGACAACAAGACCCGCACCGTGGCCGACGTGCGCCATGCCTTCTCCAAGCATGGCGGCAACATGGGCACCGACGGCTGCGTGGCCTTCCAGTTCAAGCACTGCGGCCAGATCGTGCTGGAACCGGGCGCCTCCGAGGATGCGGTGATGGAAGCCGCGCTGGAAGCCGGCGCCGAGGACGTCATCAGCAATGACGACGGTTCCATAGAAGTCGTCACTTCGCCCGACCCCAAAGAATTCGAGACGGTGAAGCAAGCCCTGGAAAAGGCCGGCTTCAAGCCCGCGCTGGCCGAGATCACCATGAAACCGGAGTCCGAAACCGAACTCGCCGGCGACGACGCGGTGAAAATGCAGAAAATCCTCGATGCGCTGGAGTCGCTCGACGACGTGCAGGAGGTCTATACCAATGCGGTGCTGCCGGAGTAATTCCTGACTTGCGCATCCTAGGCATCGACCCCGGGTTGCGCCTGACCGGCTTCGGCTTGATCGAGAAGTCGGGGCAGAAATTGTCCTACGTCAGCAGCGGGGTCATCAAGAGCGGAGAGGGGGAGTTGCCCGAGCGCCTCGGCGTGCTGTTCTCCGGCCTCAGCGAAATCATCGGCACGCATCGTCCTGATGTGTGCGCGGTGGAAATCGTCTTCGTCAACGTCAATCCCCAGTCCACCCTGCTCCTGGGTCAGGCGCGCGGCGCGGCGATTTCCGCGGCGGTCAACCAGAAGCTGCCGGTCAGCGAATATACCGCGCTGCAGATCAAGCAGTCGGTCGTCGGCCACGGCAAGGCGGCCAAGGAGCAGGTACAGGAGATGGTCAAACGGCTGTTGAACCTGCCGGCAGTGCCGCAGGCGGACGCGGCCGACGCCCTGGCCTGCGCCATCTGCCACGCCCACGCCGGCGCGCTCGGCAGCCTGTCCACTTCAGGCTACCGCGTGCGCGGCGGCAGACTGGTGTGAGCCTGCCTACCGCGCTGCCGCTGGAGCCGAATCCTGAGCGGCTGCGCAACCCGCTCCTGCGCTATGCCTTTGCCACCCGCCCGGCTTTTTTGACCATCACCCTGGCGGGCTGCCTGCTCGGTTTCGCCACGGCTGTCGATGACGGCGTTGCGTTCAATCCGAATACGGCTGCGGCGACCCTGCTGCTCGCGCTGCTGGTGCATGCCGGAGTCAATGTGCTGAACGACTACTACGACTACCTGAACGGCACCGATGCCGCCAACCTGGAACGCATCTTCCCCTATACCGGCGGTTCACGCTTCATCCAGAACGGCGTGTTCACGCCGCGGCAGACACTGGCCTTCGGACTGACCCTGTTCGCGCTGGTGGTTGCGGGCGGGCTGTGGCTGATCGCGCAAAGCGGTCAGGGCCTTTTCTGGATCGGTCTCAGCGGCCTGTTCATCGGCTGGGCCTATTCCGCCCCCCCGTTCAAGCTCAATGCGCATGGATTGGGCGAGCTTTGTGTGGCGGCGGGATTCCTGCTCATCGTGGCGGGCGCCGATTACGTGCAGCGTGAAAGCCTTTCCGCGCTGCCCTGGATTGCCGGGTTGCCGTACGCGCTGCTTACCACGAATGTCCTGTTCATCAACCAGTTCCCCGACCGCGAGGCGGATGCGCTGGCCGGCAAGCGCCACTGGGTGGTGCGGCTGGCACCCGGACAGGCGGCCCGGCTGTACGCGCTGATCGCACTGGCCGCTGCCGTCGCGCTTGCTGCCGAAGTCGCATCTGGCACTTTGCCTCCTTTGGCCCTGCTGAGCCTGGCCGCGATGCTGCCGTCGCTTGGGGCTGCGCGGCAGTTGATGCAGAATTGCCGCCAGCCGCGACTGCTCGTGCCTGCCATCAGGCTGACGCTGCTCTCGGCGCATTCGCATGCCATCATGCTGGCCTTGATATTGATGACGGAAAGCTGGAAATGATAGGAAGACTCACCGGCACGCTGGTCGAAAAGCACCCGCCGCAAATCGTGGTGGACGTGGGCGGCGTGGGCTACGAGGTCGATGTGTCCATGACCACCTTCTACAACCTGCCGGCGGTGGGCGAGAAGGTTTCGCTGTATACGCATCTCGCCATCCGCGAGGATGCGCACCTCTTGTTCGGCTTCGGGTCGGAGACCGAGCGCCGCGCTTTCCGCGAGCTCATCAAGGTTTCCGGCATCGGCGCGAAGACCGCATTGTCGGTGCTGTCCGGCCTGTCGGTGGAAGACCTGGCCTCGGCCGTGGCGGCGCAGGAAAGCGGGCGCCTGGTGAAGACACCGGGCATCGGCAAGAAGACGGCCGAACGACTGCTGCTGGAATTGAAAGGCAAGCTCGATTTCGCCGCCGTCGCGCTGCCGGCCGCGGGTGCCGCCGACAGCCGCCACGACGTGCGCCAGGCCCTGCTGGCGCTGGGATACAACGACAAGGAAGCCGAGCACGTCCTCAAGCAGGTGCCCGCCGAGCTGCCGGTGTCGGACGCGATCAGACAGGCGTTGAAACTGCTGTCCAAGGCTTGAGTTAACATAGGCCCATGATCGAAACCGACCGCCTCATCGCCCCCGACACCGCGAGCCCGCAGGAAGAGCAGTTCGAGCGCGCGCTCAGGCCGCGCGAGCTGTCCGAATACATCGGCCAGGAAAAGGCGCGCGGCCAGCTGTCGATCTTCATCGAGGCGGCGCGAAAGCGCGCCGAGGCGCTCGACCACGTGCTGCTGTTCGGCCCGCCCGGACTGGGCAAGACCACGCTCGCGCACATCATCGCGCGCGAGATGGGCGTGAACCTGCGCCAGACTTCGGGCCCGGTGCTGGAGCGCGCCGGCGACCTTGCCGCGCTCCTGACCAATCTCGAACCGCACGATGTGCTGTTCATCGACGAAATCCAT
>JAKACL010000230.1 GCA_021821425.1 Pseudomonadota bacterium | reverse complement strand
GCGCGGATGATCGGGATGCATCCGCTGGCGCTGCTCGACTATGCCGGCCAATCCCCCGAGGTGCGCGCCGAGATCGATGCGCGCAGTGCCGGCTATGCCGACCCGGTGCGCTTCTATGTCGACAAGCTGGCCGAGGGCATGGCGACGCTGGCCGCCGCGTTCTGGCCGCAGCCGGTGATCGTGCGACTCTCCGACTTCAAGTCCAACGAATACGCCAACCTGGCGGGCGGCGAGCGCTACGAGCCGAAGGAGGAAAACCCGATGCTGGGCCTGCGCGGCGCCGCGCGTTACGTGTCGACGCTGTTCCGCCCGGCGTTCGAGCTGGAATGCCGGGCGCTGAAGCAGGTGCGCGAAACGCTGGGTTTTTCCAACGTCGAGGTGATGATGCCCTTCGTGCGCACCGTTGAGGAATGCGCGGCGGTGGTGAAGCTGCTGGAAGCCAACGGCCTCAAGCGCGGCGAAAACGGGCTGCGGCTGATCATGATGTGCGAGATTCCATCCAACGTGCTGCTGGCCGACGACTTTTTGCAGCACGTCGACGGCTTTTCCATCGGCAGCAACGACCTGACGCAGCTGACCCTGGGCATCGACCGCGATTCCGGCCTGGTGGCCGAAGGCTTCGACGAGCGCAATCCGGCGGTGAAAAAGCTGCTGGCCGAAGCCATCGCCGCCTGCAACCGCCACGGCAAATACATCGGCATCTGCGGACAGGGACCGAGCGACCACCCCGACCTGGCGGAATGGCTGGTGGAACAGGGAATCGGCTCGATTTCGCTCAACCCCGACACGGTGGTGGCGACCTGGCGGCGGCTGCTGCGCCATTGAGCCGGCCTGTCATTGAGCCCTCATCGGCGATGGAGTAGAATCCGTCATCACCCGCCCCCGCTTATAAAATGCCGAAGTATGTGTTTGTCACTGGTGGGGTGGTTTCTTCCCTAGGGAAAGGGATCGCCTCTGCCTCGCTTGCTGCGCTGCTCGAATCGCGCGGTATCCGCGTCACCCTGTTAAAGCTCGATCCGTACATCAACGTCGATCCCGGCACGATGAGTCCGTTTCAGCACGGCGAGGTGTTCGTCACCGACGACGGCGCGGAAACCGACCTCGATCTGGGACATTACGAGCGCTTCTCGCGTGCGCGGATGAGCAAGCGCAACAACTTCACCACCGGCCAGATCTACAAGTCGGTGATCGACAAGGAACGGCGCGGCGACTACCTCGGCGGCACGGTTCAGGTCATTCCGCACATCACCGACGAGATCAAGCGGCATATCCGCGACGGCGCGGGCGACGCCGACGTGGCGCTGGTGGAAATCGGCGGCACGGTGGGCGACATCGAATCGCTGCCTTTCCTGGAAGCGATCCGCCAGATGGGCTTCGAGGACGGCCCCACCAACACCTGCTTCATCCATCTCACGCTGCTGCCCTATATCGCCACTGCCGGCGAGCTGAAGACCAAGCCGACCCAGCACTCTGTCAAGGAACTGCGCGAGATCGGCATTCAGCCCGACATCCTCTTGTGCCGCGCCGACCGCGAGATTCCGCTGGACGAGCGGCGCAAGATCGCGCTGTTCACCAATGTGCGGCCCGAGGCGGTGATCGAGATGCTGGACGCCGACTCGATCTACAAGATCCCGGCGATGCTGCACGACCAGATGCTCGACGAGATCGTCTGCCACAAGCTCAATATCCTGGCGCGCGCCGCTGATTTGAGCGTGTGGAAGAATCTGGTGCATGCGCTGGAGCATCCGCAGCACACGGTCAACGTCGCTTTCGTCGGCAAGTACGTCGACCTTACCGAATCCTACAAATCGCTGACCGAAGCGATGATCCATGCCGGCATGCACACCAAGAGCCGGGTCAAGATCCATTACATCGATTCCGAGCAGATCGAGAAGTCGGGTCCCGGCAGCCTCAAGGACATGGATGCCATCCTGGTGCCCGGCGGCTTCGGCAAGCGCGGAGTCGAGGGCAAGATCGCGGCCATTCGCTACGCGCGCGAGAACAAGGTGCCCTACCTGGGCATTTGCCTCGGCATGCAGCTCGCCGTGGTCGAGTTCGCGCGCGATGTCGCCGGCATGGCCGATGCGCATTCCACCGAATTCGAGCCGATCACCGCGCATCCGGTGATCGGCCTCATCACCGAATGGCTGGACCGTGGCGGCCAGGTCGAAAAGCGCAGCGAGCAGTCGGATCTCGGCGGCACCATGCGCCTCGGCGGCCAGCCGTGCGAGCTGAAGGACGGTACGCTGGCGCGCGAGATCTACGGTGCCGACAGCATTGTCGAGCGCCACCGCCACCGCTACGAAGTCAACAACACCCTGCTGGCCGAACTCGAAGCCCGCGGCCTGGTCGTCGCCGGCCGCGCGCCTGGCACCGGGCTGTGCGAAGTGGTCGAGCTGCCGACTGCGGTCCATCCCTGGTTCGTCGGCTGCCAGTTCCATCCGGAATTCACCAGCAACCCGCGCAACGGCCATCCGCTGTTCATTTCGTTCGTCAAAGCCGCGCTGGCGCAGCAACTGGAGCACGCCAAATGAAACTCTGTCATTTTGAAGCAGGGCTTGACCAGCCGCTGTTCCTGATTTCCGGCCCCTGCGTGATCGAATCCGAGCAGCTGGCGATGGACACCGCCGGCCAGTTGAAGGCGTTGTGCGCCGGGCTCGGCATCCCGTTCATCTACAAGTCCTCGTTCGACAAGGCCAATCGCTCGTCGACCACGTCGTTTCGCGGGCTGGGTCTGGAAGAGGGGCTGCGCATCCTGTCCGAAGTGAAGGCGAAAATCGGCGTGCCGGTGCTGACCGACGTGCACGAAGACACCCCGCTCAACGAAGTGGCCGCGGTGGTCGACGTGCTGCAGACGCCGGCCTTCCTGTGCCGGCAGACCAACTTCATCCAGAACGTTGCGCGTACCGGACGTCCGGTCAACATCAAGAAGGGCCAGTTCCTCGCGCCGTGGGACATGCAGAACGTCGTCGACAAGGCGCGCGCGGTCGGCAACGACCAGATCATGGTGTGCGAGCGCGGCGTGTCCTTCGGCTACAACACGCTGGTGTCCGACATGCGCGGGCTGGCGATCATGCGCGCCACGCAGTGCCCGGTGGTGTTCGACGCCACCCACTCGGTGCAGCAGCCGGGCGGGCAGGGCGCGACCAGCGGCGGCCAGCGCGAATTCGTGCCGGTGCTGGCGCGTGCCGCGGTGGCGGCGGGTGTGGCCGGCGTGTTTGCCGAGACGCATCCGAACCCGGAATGTGCGCTGTCTGACGGTCCCAATGCGTGGCCGCTCGGCATGATGAAGGAACTGTTGGAAACGCTGAAGGAAATCGACGCGCTGGTGAAACAACGCGGGTTTATTGAACACGAATTGATGAAAACCTGATCAGCGCGGGGCGCGAAGGAATACGAAGGTTCTTGCTTCGGGTTCTGCGTGTCCTGCCTGGACAAAATGAACTAAGGAAAAGCAAGTGAGCGCCATTATTGATGTCATCGCCCGGGAAATTCTGGACTCCCGTGGCAATCCCACTGTTGAAGCCGATGTGCTGCTGGAATCCGGCGTGATGGGGCGTGCCGCCGTGCCGTCCGGCGCGTCCACCGGCAGCCGCGAAGCGATCGAACTGCGCGACGGCGACACGTCGCGTTACCTCGGCAAGGGGGTGCTGAAAGCCGTCGAACACGTCAACACCGAAATATGCGAAGCCATCATCGGGCTGGACGTCGAAGACCAAGCTTTCATCGACAAGACCATGATCGACCTGGACGGCACCGAGAACAAGTCGCGCCTGGGCGCCAACGCGCTGCTGGCCGTGTCGATGGCGTGCGC
>JAKACL010000014.1 GCA_021821425.1 Pseudomonadota bacterium | reverse complement strand
CGCGGCGCCGGCTTTCGCCACGTCGTCGAACGCCGCCAGCACCACTTGCGCGCGCTCGGGGCGCGGCAACAGCTTGACCGTGACTTCGGTGATCACCGCCAGCATGCCTTCCGATCCGGTCAACAGCGCCAGCAGGTCGTAGCCGGGGGCGTCGAGCGATTCGTTGCCGATTTCGAGCAGCTGGCCGTCGATGGTCCAGGCGCGCAGGGCGAGGATGTTGTGCACGGTGAGGCCGTACTTCAGGCAGTGCACGCCGCCCGAGTTTTCCGCCACGTTGCCGCCGATCGAGCAGGCGATTTGCGACGACGGATCGGGTGCGTAATAGAGCCCGTGTGCGGCGACCGCTTCGGAAATCGCCAGATTGCGCACGCCGGGCTCGACCACGGCGGTGCGCGCCAGCGGATCGATGGCCTTGATGCGGTTAAGCTTGGCCAGCACCAAGAGCACCGCGCCGTCGACCGGCAGTGCGCCCGCGGCGAGCCCGGTGCCGGCGCCGCGCGCGACCACGGCCACCTTGTGCCGATGGCACAGCTGCAGGATCGCCGTCACCTGCGCCTCGTTCTCCGGCAGCACCACTACGTCGGGCGTGTTGCGGTAGGCCGCGAGGCCGTCGGATTCGAAGGGCAGCAGATCTTCGCGCTCGTTGAGCACGCAGTGCTCGGGCAGCAGGCGGCGCAACTGGGTGATAAAGGCGGGGCTGAGCATCAGGCGGTGCGTGGCGTTGATCAGGCTGCGAGTTTAGCCGGGCTTGCCTGCGCGTGCGAGGGCGCCAGCCGCCGATAGGCTTCCGCCAGCGCGTCGTCGTCGCCGACGTTGCCGGGGAAGATCACCACCGGCAGCGTCGGCAGGCGGTGCCAGGGCGGCGTCTGTACTACGGTGACGCCGGGCAGGATCTGCCCCAGCACACGCGACGCGGTCAGTTCGAGTCCTGTCGACAGCACGTCGTTGGAGGTGATGCCGCCCTTGCTGATCAGAAAGCCGAGCGTGTCCGGCAGCCGCTGCACCACGTCCATCAGCGTGCCCGACACCGCCTCGCCGAAGGCCAGCCGTTCCGCCACGCTGGCGAATGTCAGCTCGGTCCGGCTGGTGAACACCGCCGGCGTCAGACCTCGCGCATGCGCGTGGGCGATGCTCGCGGTGAGTTCGTCGACCACCGCCGCACGCCCACTGGGCAGGCGGGCGACGTCGAGCGGCAGGCCGACCACCCCGCGCGCCTTCAACAGCGCGGAGAGCTGCGCGGTGGTCTTGGCGACGTGCGAGCCGACGATGATTGCGCCGGGCTGGCCGTCGCGCACGAGTGTCGCGAAGGATTCGGCCGCCACCGGCTGCGGCGGCAGCTTCGCCAGCGCCGTGAGGAGCGAGGCGGCGCTGCGGAACAGCAGACGCTTGCCACGGGCGGCGGCATCGAGCACGGCATCGGCGAACTGCCGGTAGTCGTCGGCGGATTCGCCGTCGACCACGCCGATTGCGTTGTCGTGCAGTGCGGCGAGCCACGCGCCTGTCCTGCCGGCGCGCAAGTCGGTCAGCGTCAGGCGAGCTACATCCTGGGCCGCCACGCGGCCACCGGTTTTTTCCGCGACGTAGTCGGGCAGGAACGCTGTCGTGTAGCCGAACACCGAGTCGCGCGCGAATTCGGTTTCATGCGTTGGCACCGGTTTGCCGTCGACCATCAAGTAGTGCGTGCTGTCGCGGGTGATGCGCCCACCCTCGAAGAACGCGGGCGTGAGCAGCGTCGCGTCGAAGGGGCCGAGCATGGCGTTCATCACGTCGGTTTCCACCGGGTAATGGCCGCGCAGCGTCGAGTCCGAGCGCGACACGAACAGGACAGGCCCGGCATACTCCGCGAGCGCGCGCTTGAGGTTTTCGCATACCTCGCGCGTCACCGCAGCGGCGCGTTCCGCATCCATTCCGCGCGTGTTGGTGAGAATGAAGAACAGCGGTGCGGTATCGGCCAGCGCAGTCTTCAGCGTGGCGATATCCCAGCGCGTCAGCAGCAGGCAGGAGTGCACCGTTTGCGAGCCGGTGGGATCGTCATCCAGTACGATGATTTTCGGGTTCATGGTTAAACCTTTCCTGACCGCGAATGCGTCGATGCGCATTCGCGGAGACGCCTCAATCCGCCACGCGCTCCAGCATCGCCTGCGCGCGCTCGTGCATCGCCTGCGCGTTCATGCCGTTGAAGTCGAACAGCTGCTGCGGGTTGGCGGTGGTTTCGCCGCGCTTCCAGCAGAACACGTCGCGCTGCGCGGCCTGGCTGCGCAGCATCACCGGCTCCAGCGGACCCGACGGGCCGCCGGTGACGCCGATCAGCACGTCGCCATGGAACATCGCCTTGAAGGCGGCGTCGTCCATGAAGCGGCCGTCGGGTTCCGACACGCTGTTCCACAGCACGTCGCTCGGGCGATACAGGCGGCGCGGGTTGACCACGGCGACGATGCGCGAGCCAATGCCGGATTCCGCGAGCTTCTCGGCGGCGGCGAACACCGGCTGCAGCACCATGTCGCCGGTCACCGCGAACACCACGGTGTGCGAGCCGCGGGTCTCCTTCAGCACCATCGCGCCGTCGTCGATCGCCTGATAGCTCTGCGCCATCGTGGCGTGCACCGGCAGCGGCGACTTCGAGGCGGTGATGACGATGCCCTTGTTGCGCTGCTTGAGCGCCCAGTCGTAGCTCGCCTGGATCATGTTGGCGTCGACCGGGAACAGCGGGTAGACGTTGCCGTTCCGCATCATCGCGGCGAAGTAGCTCTCGATCTCGGGGCGCTGGTGGGTCCAGCCGTTGCGGCCCTGCTCGAGCGCGCCGGCGGTGAACAGGCACACCGTCGCGGGGGTCGGGCGCCGCAGTTCGGCCATCGCCTGTGTCACCGTCTGCCAGATCGGCAGGCCGTTGATCGCGAAGGATTCGTAGCTGCACCACAGGCTGCGGCCACCGAACAGCGACACCCCCACCGCGAGGCCGGCGCAGGCGTCCTCGTTGAGGGGCTCGTAGACCTGGCCCGCAGGGCCCTGGAAGTAGAGCGCGTCGGCGGTCGGGTGGCGGATCGTCAGCGCCTTGTTGATGTTGGCCATGCCCGAGGCCTCGTTACCGTCGGCGTTGGTCACCACAAACAGCGGATCGCGCTTGCCCACTTCGCCCACCACGTTGCCGAAGGCGGTGGTCGGGATGTGGTTTTCGCCGACCGCGAATTCGGTCAACGGCAGGCCGTCGAGGCTGGGCAGGTCGCGCACGGTCTCGGTCACCGCCACGCGTGCGGCGGGACCGCCGCCGGCGTGGCGGAAGTTTTCGCGGGTGATCGCCCACGCCTGGATCGGCAGCGCGCGGCGCTGCAAACCCGCTTTCACATCGTCGGAGTCGAGCGTGTGGTGCGCATACAGATTGTGCGACTTGGCGCCGGTGGCGTGCACGCCTGCGCCCTTCAGTTGCTTGACGATGAGGCAGGAACGGCGACCCGACAGCGCGCCGCGCGCTGCGGCGTCAGATGCCTTCAGCACTGCGCCGGTGAAGGCCATGCGTGCGGCAAAGCCGAAGGTAGTGCTGTCGGTATACACCGGGGCATCCGGCGTGTCGGCGAACGCGCGGGCGTCGATCAGGTAGATGTCGTCGAAGCCATGCGCGCGCCAGTAGTCGGTCATGCGCGTGTTGTCCCACAAAGACACCATGCTGTGGTGCTCCTGCGAATAGCCGTTCCACACCAGCACCGGCAGATAGTTGGTGACGTCGGGATAGGCGGTGGCGAAGTGCTGGAACGCGCTCATGATGTAGGGCTCGCCGAGACCGCCGTCGCCGATGGTGACCGGGAACAGCGTGTCGCGATGCAGATAGGCGCCCGCCAGCGCGAAATGCTGGCCCTGGCCGAGCGGACCGGCGGGCGCCAGGAGGCCTGGGATTGCGCCCGACAGGTGGCCCAGCAGGCCGTGGCGCTCGCGGAAGCGCGTCCGCATCTCGGAAACCGTGTGGATCCCCATGTCCTCCAGCGAGGTGTCGAGGAACATCGCCGAATAGAAGCCCGGCGCGTGGTGGCCGACTTCCGTCACCATGTTGCGGTGGCCGAGAAGGTGCAGCGCAGCGACCGCGTCGGCGCTGGAGGCGAAGCCGCCGGGGTGGCCGGAGGACTTGCTGCCGGTGACCTGCAGGGTCAGGTAGCGCAGCGCGTCGGCGGCGAGCAGGGTCTGGTAGATGGCTGCCTCGCTGGTCGCGTCCGGCAATGCAGACTGGTTCGGGCCCAGCAGAGGCGATGTGCCCAGGCGGTCGATCTCGGGAAAGCTGTCGGCGAAATACTGGATGCCTTCGCAGAAGGCGGGAAGGGTTTCGGGGGTGGGCTGCATCCGGGTGCTCATGGCACATCCTTTCACGATATGAAAATGTTTCACATCATGTGAAACGATGATCGTATTGAAGCAGCTCAGGCGACAAATTTCACATTGCGTGATAAATTTTCACTTCATGAAAAACGCCAACTCATCGATTCAGGTCATCGACCGCGCAATGGCCTTGGTCGGTGTCCTGTCCCGCGCGCCCGGTCCGATCAGCCTGACCCGGCTTGCCAACGAGGCCGGCCTGCATACGGCGAGCGCGCACCGCATCCTCGGGTCGCTGATGGCGCACGGCCTGGTCGAGAAGACCGGCGCCGGCGAATACGACCTCGGCGTGCGCTGGCTGGAAGTGGGTAATCGCTTGCGCTCTCGTCTGAATATTAGACAAGTGGCGATGCCCTATATGCAGCGGCTTGCCGAACAGTCGGGGGAGACGGTCAACCTGATCGTGCGGCGCGGCGACGAAGCGGTCTATGTCGAGCGCGTGTCGGGCGGCCGCGCGATGATCCAGGTGGTGCAGGTGGTCGGGGCGCACGCGCCCCTGCACGTCACCGCGGTCGGCAAGATCTTCCTGGCGGAGGACAGCGCCAGCGGCGTGATGGGCTACGCCGAGCGCACCGGCCTGCCGCCTTATACCCCCAACACGCTGACCACCCTCGAGCGCCTCACCGCCGAACTCGATGTCATCCGCCGCGAGCAGCTGGCGCACGACCGCGAGGAAGCGGAGCTCGGCGTGGCGTGCATCGGCGCGCCGATCCGCGACGCCGAGGGCAAGCTGGTCGCCGGCCTGTCGATTTCGGCGCCGGCCGATCGCCACAAGCCGGGCTGGACCGAGGCGCTGCAAAAAGCCGCCGCGCAGACCGGCGCCGCGCTGGGCTATCTGGCCGATGCCTGAACCCTCGCGCGTGCTGATATCCCTTGCCGTGGCGGTGGATTGTTGGCATCGTGGCGGCCATGACTGAACCCCTGACCCCGGCCACCCGCTACCAGATCGCCGCCTGGCTGATGATGGCTGCGGGCTTGCTGGCGGTGATGCACCTGCGCCTGCTGCCGGCGCTGCTTGCCGGCCTGCTGGTGGTGGAGCTGGTGCATATGCTGGCGCCGCGCTTTGTCGTGGGCAAGTTGAGCCACACCTGGTCGAAGGTGCTGGTGGTGTCGCTGATCACCCTGATCGTGCTCGGCCTGGTGGGCGGGGCCACCGCCGGTGCCATCCTGTATTTGCGCACCGAAGGCGGGCTGACCGGACTGCTCACCAAGATGGCCGAGGTGATCGAAAACTCGCGCGAACTGTTGCCGCCGTGGGCCGGACAATGGCTGCCGCAAGGCGACGAATCGGTGATCCGTGCCGGCCTGGTCGAATGGTTGCGCGCCCATGCCCAGGACTTGCGCAAACTGGGCGGCGATGCCGGGCGCGCCCTGCTGCTGATCCTGGTCGGCTTCATCATCGGCAGTTTCATCGCGCTGCGCGAAGCCACTCCGCACGTGATCCTGGCGCCGCTGGCCAAGGCCCTGTGCGAGCGTGCCCATCGGCTGGCCGAAGCGTTCCGCCGCGTGGTGTTCGCGCAGGTGCGCATTTCCGCCCTCAATGCCGGGCTGACCTGGCTTTACCTCGGCGTGCTCCTGCCGCTGCTGGGCGTCGAGCTGCCCTTCGTCAAAACCATGGTGCTGGTCACGTTCGTCGTCGGCCTGTTGCCCGTGCTGGGCAACCTGGTGTCCAACACCATCATCGTCATCATTTCGCTGTCGCATTCGCTGTATGTCGCCGCGGGCTCGCTCGCCTTCCTGGTGGTGATCCACAAGCTCGAATATTTCGTGAATGCCCGTATCATTGGCGGGCAGATCAAGGCGCGGGCATGGGAGCTGCTCATCGTCATGCTGGCAATGGAAGCCGCCTTCGGCGTGCCCGGCGTGATTGCAGCGCCGGTGTTCTACGCGTATATCAAAAAAGAACTGTCAGACAGGAATCTAATTTAATGGCTAGCGACACCGAATCCCTCGTCATCACCGCCAGCGGCGAGGACAAGATTGGCCTGGTTGAAGGCTTCACCCGCCGCATCAGCGAATCGAGCTGCAACATCGAAGAATCCCGCATGGCCGCGTTGGGGGGCCGCTTTGCGCTGCTGATGCGCGTGTCCGGCAACTGGGACGCGCTGGCCAAGCTGGAAGCCCGGCTGCCGGGCGTGGCCGAGGAACTCGGCCTCGCGCTGACGCAGCAGCGCACCCGCCCCAGCCGCTCGGAAAAACCGCTCATCCCCTATACCGTCGAGGTCGCCGCGCTCGATCAGCCAGGCATCGTCAATAGTCTCGCCAATTTCTTTGCACGCCTGCATATCAATATCGAGGCGCTCGACACCGAAACCTATCCGGCCCCGCATACCGGCGCCCCGATGTTCGCGGTCCACATGACGCTCGGTATCCCGGCCGACGCCCACATCGCCACGCTGCGCGGCGATTTTCTCGACTACTGCGACGACCAGAACCTCGACGCGACTTTCGAACCGGTGCGCGTTTAAGCTCAGGCGGGCGGGGGGCGGATCGGTCGCCTGGGCGATGCTGGATGCTGCAGCCCAAATCCCTGAGGGCTTCCGCACGCCGAGAACATGCGGGGACCCAGCCCATGCCGAAATCGTTTAAAACCTCTGCGCGCATCCTCGCTGCATTCATCGGCCTGCTGGTCGTCATTGCGATCGCTCTGTTGCTATTCTGGGACCTGAATGCGCACAAGCCCCGGCTTGAGGCTGCGGCCTCGAGGATTGCCGGGATGGACGTCCGCATCGACGGACGGATCGGCATCGCGTTCTTCCCCGGCGTGGCGCTTACCCTCGAAGACGTCCATGTGCGCAATCGGGGGACCGAAGTCGTCGCGACCAGCCAGGCCCGGATCGGGGTCGATTTCCTGGCGCTGCTCAAGCAGGACATCCGGCTCAGGCATATCACGCTGGCGCAGCCGGTCATTTATATCGAGCGGAACCGCGACGGCCGTTACAACTACGAGCGGCCGGAGAAGATCCGGCAATCCCTGCCCGATTTGAGGCTGGCGAAGTTCGTCATCGCAGACGGCGCGCTGCGCTATCGGGACAAGCGCTCCGGCAAGCACATCGAGGCGACCGGATGTCAGATGGACGCGCGCGATGTGCAGCTCACGGGCAGACAGACTCCCGGCATCCTGAAGCAGCTTTCGGTTGCGGCCGACCTCGCCTGCAAGACGGTACAGACCAACGACTATGCTGCCGCCGACCTGAACACGAAAATCGCCGGGCAGAACGGGATATTCGATCTCGAGCCGCTGACGATGCGGCTTTTAGATGGTCAGGGCGCAGGGCGCCTGCGGGCGGACTTCAGGCACGCGCTGCCCCGCTACGACCTCAGCTATACGCTGACGCAGTTCCGCCTCGAGGCGCTGCTCAAAACCCTGTCCCCGCAATCGGTCCCGAAGGGCGCGGTGGATCTCGCCGTCAAGATGACGATGCGGGGTCGGAGCATGAAGCAGCTGAAGCAGACCCTGACGGGCGAGGTCACGATGCGGGGCGCCGATCTCGTCTTCAACGGCCGCGATCTCGATGAGACCTTCGACCATTTTGAATCCAGCCAGCGCTTCAATCTCGTGGATGTGGGCGCCGTGTTCCTTGCCGGCCCGCTCGGCCTGGCGGTCACCAAGGGCTACGACTTCGCGAGCATCCTGCGCGGTCCGGAAGGACGCAGCGAGATTCGCACGCTCGTCTCCGACTGGAAAGTCGAGCGCGGCATTGCGCGCTCGCAGGACGTGGCGATCGCGACCCGGCGGCACCGGGTCGCGCTGCAGGGCCGGCTCGATTTCGTCAACGCGCGCTTCGATGGCGTGACCGTGGCCCTGATCGACGCCAAGGGCTGCATCCGGGCGCAGCAGGCGATACACGGGCCGTTCAGGAAACCCGTGGTCGAAAAGCCGAGCACGCTCAGGACGCTCACCGGTCCCGTGGTCAAATTGTTCAAGCAGGTCGGCGCGCTGTTTCCGGGCGGCGCGTGCGAGGTGTTTTACGCGGGGTCGGTCGCGGCGCCGTGAGTTTGGGGAACCCGCTGCGCGGAATCCGCTCACTGTGAGGCCATTCATAAAGGAATTTACTGCCATGCCCAGCCTGCTCATCATTGCCCACGGCAGCCGCCGCGCGGCGTCCAACGACGAAGTCCGCGCACTTGCCGATGCGGTGCGCGCACAACCCGGCCAGATCTACGACCATGTCGAGGCGGCGTTTCTGGAACTGGCTGAGCCGGCCATTCCGGACGGGCTGGCGGCGCTGGCGGAAAAAGGCGCGACCGAGATCGTCGCCTTCCCTTACTTCCTGGCAGCCGGCACCCACGTGGCACAGGACATTCCCGAGGCCATAGCCGAATTCGGCGCGCGTTACCCGCAGGTCGGCGTGCGCCTGACGCCGCATCTCGGCGCCTCGATTGCGCTGCCGGCGGCCATCCTCGACATCAGCGGCCTCGACGCGACCGGCTGATCCGCCGGCCTCAGATGTCCTGGCTCTCGGTGCTGCCGAGTTCGATATAGAACATCGGCATCGCCTCAGCCTGTTGCTGCGGGCGCGGCTGACTGCGCACCAGCGCCGCTTCCACGCGCGCCGCCTGCAGCGCCGCGCGGTCGATCACGGCGGGATACAGGCGGAAGTGTTTCTCGATCGATTCGGCCTGCTGGCAGGCGCTGGCTTCAAGCGCGCTGCGGGTGGCGGGATCGAGGTGCGGCAGCAGCAGCATCCAAGGCGCCTGCCAGGCGTGATAGTCCTGCACCAGCCGGGTGTGCGCGGCATCCATGCCGGCGGTGGCGATGAACCGTGGCGGAAAGGCGTCCGCATCCAGCACGCGGCCGTGCAGCGTCTCGCCCCCCTTCAACGTATGCAGGCCCAGTCCGGCGCCGTCGTCGGTGCGGCAAAACCACTGCGCCACGCCGCTCGCCAGTGCGTTGACATGGCGCGTCAGGTAGACGCTGGCCGGCTCGGTCAGCCCGGCAATCGCGGCACTCTGGAAATGCTCCTGGGCGGCAATGCCGGCGCGCCAGTCCAGCGGCGGCCGGGTATCGGTTTCGCTGTGGCTGCGCACGCTGTGCAGCAGCGCCAGCGGCCGGTCGTCGCGGTCGAGCAGCCAGAGCTCGAAGGCATCGCGGAATTTGAAGGGCACCTTGCGATGCACCTTGAGCAGGTGCTCGTAGGCCACAGCGCCCATGTCCTCCAGCCGCCTGAAATCGTCCGAAGGATAGAGCGGGCCACGCTTGAGCCCCTTTTCCGCCGACCAGTGGCCGTAGCGGATGTCGGAAATCTGCGCGCGCTTGCCGGCGCGCCCGAGGCCGTCGAGCAGGGCGTCGTTGGCCACATAGATGTCCCACTCGACGCCGTCGGTGGTCACCGCTTCGGCCGACTGGTAGCGAATGACGTGCACCACCCCGCGAAACGGGTTGAGCAGGCGCTGGGCATAGCACTCGATCTGCATGGGCCTATTGCGCTCCGCGCGATGAAGGCGACCGGATCATGGCTGTCTGCGATCGGGCGGATCGTCGCTGGGGGCCGGGCGCATCCAGGCAAACAGCGCCGCACGCATCGCCTCTTCCACCGACATGTCGATCGGCTGCACCCAGGCGCGCGGCACAAATAAAGTATAGCCGCCGATGTTGTACCCCATCGGCAGATAAACCGCCACGCGGTCACCCTGCAGGAAGCCGGCAGGCAGGTCCTCGACGCTTTGGCGCGTAATCAGCCCCACCAGTTCAAGATCCAGCCCGGGCAGCCTGAGAGCCACCACCATGTGCGGGACGGTCTTGTTGCGCTGGGGCGAAAAATAATCGGCAAAGCTTTTCAGCGAGGAATAAATGCTCTTGACCACCGGCAAGTTGGTGAAGGGCAGTTCGATCAGCGACAGCAACTTGCCCATGCCGCGCTGCGACATCAGCATGCCGAGCAGCACAATGCCGGTAATCCCCAGCAGCAGACCCATGCCCGGCACGTAAAGTCTGCCGATGAAGGGGCGGATCACCTGCATCGCCACCGACTCGCTCCAGACCAGAAAGACATAAAGCAGATAAACCGTCAGCCCGAGCGGCAAGGCTGTGATCAGACCGCGAAAAAAATACTGGGAAAGATTTTTGAACAATTTGAACCCCGGAAAGCATGTTGACATCGTGCCGCCTGCTATCAATAGCATAGCAGCGGCCAGTCGCTGGAATGGGGAGCGGCCCCGACACGGCCGCCGAAATATTTTGGTCCAGGGCTACAGTCCCGTCAGCCGCTGCCGATGTCTTGACTGATGGGCCCAGGTTTCTTGCGGAGGAGTGAGGCGTGCTGAATCGTTTGGTTGGAATGTTGTCAGGGAAGGACACGGCCGTCGCGCCGCCCAGGCGTGCAGCGGCGGTCGAGGTGGAAAAGCCGGCGGAAAAGGCGGCATCCAAGTCGTCTTCGGTCATGCGCCGCGAAGCCATGCTGGGCCGCGACCAGAAAGTGGCCGCTTACACCTTCATGCTGCGCCGGGTGCTCGACGAGCAGACCGACCTCAGTCTGCCCGACGTGCAACGCCTCTACGACGAGACCCTCCTCGGCAACCTGGAGCGCATGGACATCGCGCGGCTGCTGGGGCAGCGGCTTGCCTTCGTGCCGATCGCGCCGGCCACGCTGAGCCACCCGATGATCGATCACTGGCCGGCCGCCGGCACGGTGTGGATCCTCAACATCGGCCTGCAGACGCTGATCGATGAAGCCTTGCTGGCGCGCATGGCCGAGCTGAAAACGCGCGGCTTCAATTTTGCCGTGCTGGCCGAGGCCGTTGTGCATCCCGACCGGCACGGCCTGCTGCTGCACGCCGACTATGTGCTGATGGACGCCAGCAGCGAGGACATCCCGGCCATCACGGCGCAGATGGCGGCCATCTCCAAGGTGGCGGCGGGCAAGCGTTTCGTGGCGATGGACGTGCAGTCGCTCGAAGGCTTCCACATGTGCCACAAGCTCCAGTTCGCGCTGTTCATGGGGCCGTTCATCACCCGCCGCGAAAACCTCGGCAACCCGACCATGGGGCCGTCGCGCGCCAAGGTGCTGGACCTGATGAACCGGGTGCGCACCGGCGCCGAGCAGCCGGAACTGGCGGCCCAGTTCCGCCACGATCCGGTGCTGTCGGTGCGCCTGCTGCGCTACGTCAACTCGCCTGGCATGGGTCTGCTGAACAAGGTCGGCGGCATCGAGCAGGCGCTGATGGTGATGGGCCAGGACAAGCTGTATCGCTGGTTGACGCTGATCCTGTTTACTGGCGGCCAGGCCCAGGAACTCGATTCGGCAGTGCTGGAAAATGCGCTGGTGCGCGGTCGGGTGGCCGAGCAACTGGCCGGGCGTGCGCTGTTTGCCAAGGCGCGCGACGAGATTTTCGTCGCCGGCCTGTTTTCCCTGCTCGATGTGGTGATGCACTTGCCGATGGAAGACGTGCTGAAGCAGATCAGCCTGCCTGCCGAAATCACCGAAGCCATTATCGCGAACCGGGGCCCGTACGCGCCCTACCTCGCGCTGGCGATCGCCTGCGAGCGGGACGACCAGAGCAGCATCGAGACCCTGGCCCGGCAGATCGGCCGCGAAGTGGACGACATCAACAAGGTCCACATGGACGCGCTGCTGTGGGCGCAGGAACTGTCCGCAGACGTTTGAACCTAAAAACCGCAGTTGACCGCTTATAACTTCGTGGAATTCCGCATGATTACTGGGTTCGTCGCCTTCGATCAGCCTCACCATTTGGGTGAGATCGCTACGCACCCGCTGGCGCGCCCGGTCGCGCGCCTGCCTTTGTCGTTCCTCCTTGCCTGCCCCGGTAGGCCGCGTCGTCGCTTCGCGGCAGACACACGCCCAGACGCACCACCTTCGGGCGCGTCCAACTGCGGTTTCTAGGTTGAACGCATGACGCTCGCGTCCAGTACGACCGCCGCGTGGTGCGTCTACATGCTGCGCTGCGCCGACGGCACGCTTTACACCGGCATCACCACGGACATCGCGCGGCGTGTCGCCGAGCACAACGGCGAGGGCGGTCCGGGCGCGCGCTATACGCGCAGCCGGCGGCCGGTGGAACTGGTGCATGTCGAAGCCGCGGCCAGCCGCGCGGACGCCTGCCGTCGCGAAGCCGCAATCAGGCAGCTCGACCGCGCGCGCAAGCTGGCGCTGTGCGCCGCGCCCATTCCCTGACCTGACTTTTTCAGAAATCGACGCGCTGCCGCAGCTGCGACAGCACGTCGTCGACCGCGCGCTGCCCGGCCTCGATGGCGATGCTGGCGCGGTGAAACTCCATCAAGCCCACGTTTGCCAGCATCGGCGTGATCAGCACGTCCGCCGGCTCGCCCGCCAGCCGGCTGCGCGTGATCAGCACCTGCATGATATTGATGCTGGATGCCAGCACATCCAGCATCGCGGGCGGTCCGGCGTCGCCGCGATGACTGATACCGAGTTGCGACATGCCGTTCTGGATGCGTGCCATCACCGTGTCGGCCAGGGTCTCGGGCGCGGCGGGCGTGCGCGTGCGCGTGGTTTTGATCGGCCGGGGCTTCAGATGCCGGCCCAGCAGGTCGGTATTGAGGTCGACCGCGATCACGATGTCGGCCCCCATTGCACGGCACAGCGATACCGGAACCGGGTTGACCAGGCCGCCGTCGACCAGCCAGCTGCCGTCGCGCAGCACCGGCGCGAACAGCCCGGGCAGTGCGATCGACGCGTGCACCGCCTCGGTCACTGGGCCATCGCGCAGCCAGATTTCGCGGCCGCGGCGCAGGTCGGTGGCGACGGCGCCGAACGGGCGGTCGAGGTCGGCGATGTCGCGGTCGACAAAATGGCGTCGGAAAAAATCGATCAGCTTATTGCCCTTGATCAGACCGCCCCCGAGCGAAAAATCGAGGAAGCTCACCACGGTCTGCAGTTTGAGGCCGCGCACCCAGGTTTCCAGCCGGTCGAGGTCGCCGTCGACGTAGGCGGCGCCAACCAGCGCGCCGATCGAGGTACCGCAGACGATGTCCGGTTCAATTCCCGCCTCCTCCAATGCGCGGATCACGCCGATGTGAGCCCAGCCGCGCGCGGAGCCGCCGCCGAGGGCCAGACCGATGCGGGGCGTGCTGGAGGGGCCCATGTCAGTCGGCCTCGCGTTCGATGCCGCAACACTGAACCCGCTCGGCCGCCGGCTCGCTCAGGATGGCGCCGGTGACGGCGTTGGGGCGGAACACCGTGCAGCCCTTGAGGCCGAGCGCGTGCGCCTGCCGGTAGAGGTCCGCGAAGCGTTCGAACGGCATCTCGGCGGCGACGTTGATGGTCTTTGAAATGGCGTTGTCCACATAAGGCTGCAGCGCCGCCTGCATCGCGAGATGGGCGAGCGGGTCGAGCTGGCGCGCTTCGACGAACGCGGGCGGCATCCCGGTGTTGCCTTGCGTCCGCCAGCGCTGCAAGGCGTAGTCGAGCACGGTGTGGGTGCGGTAGCTGCCGTCCTGCTGCAGCACGCGGCGTTCGGCCTCGCCGGCAAAAATCGGCTCGATGCCGCTGGAGCAGTTGTTGGCCAGGAGGCTGATGGTGCCGGCCGGCGCGATCGCCAGTAAATGACTGTTGCGGAGGCCGTGCGCGGCGATGGCCTTGCGGATGTCGTCCGGCAGCCGGCGCGCGAAGCCGCTCGCCAGAAATGCATCGCGTGCGAAAGCCGGAAAGGCGCCCTTCTCGCGCGCCAGCTCGATCGAGGCGCGGTAGGCGGCATCGCGCACCGTCTGCATCGCCTGCGCCGCACGCTGTCGCGCGGTCTCGCTGTCGTAGCGCAGGCCCAGCAGCAACAGCGCGTCGGCCAGCCCGGTGACGCCGAGACCGAGGCGCCGCTTGTGTCGCGCCTCGCGTGCCTGCGCCGGCAATGGATAGCCCGAGACGTCGATCACATCGTCCAGGAAGCGCACCGCGAGCCGCGTGGCCTCCGCCAGTGCGTCGAGATCGAGCCGGGCCGCCGGAGAAAACGGCGCGGTCACGAACGCGGTGAGGTTGAGCGAGCCGAGGTCGCAGGCGCCGTAGGGTGGCAGCGGAATCTCGCCGCAGGGGTTGGTGGCGGACAGCGTTTCCAGACTGCCCAGCGTGTTGTCGCGGTTGATGGTGTCGACGAACAGCACGCCGGGTTCGGCGGTGTCGTAGGCGGCGCGCAGGATGCGCTGCCACAGCGCGCGCGCCTTCAGCGTGCGCGTGCCGGCGAGGCCGGGAAAGGTCAGTGTCCAGTCGCCGTCGTCCGCCACCGCCGCCATGAAGGCGTCGGTCACCAGCACCGACACGTTGAAATGCCGCAGCACCGCGGGATCGCGCTTGGCGTCGACGAAAGTCTCGATGTCGGGATGGTCGCAGCGCAGCGTTGCCATCATTGCGCCGCGCCGCGCGCCGGTCGACAGCATGGTTGCGCACATCGCGTCCCAGATGTGCATGAAGGACACCGGTCCCGAGGCGATGGTGCCGGTGGCGGCCGCCACCATGCCGGCCGGGCGCAGGGTGGAAAAATCGTAGCCGACGCCGCCGCCCTGCTGCATGGTGAGCGCGCCTTCCTTCAGCGCCTCGAAAATGTGTTCGAGGTCGTCGGCGATTTCGCCCATCACGAAGCAGTTGAACAGCGTGACATGGCGGCCGCTGCCGGCACCGGCGAGAATGCGGCCGGCGGGCAGGAAACGGAAACCGTCCAGCAGCGCGTGGAAGCGCTCGGCCCAGACCCCGGCCGTATCGCCTTCGGCCTGCGCGATCGCCTGCGCCACCCGCTGCCAGCTGGCGCGGATGCCGGCCTCGCCGGCGGCGCGGTAGCGTGTCTCCCAGATCAAACGGGAGATCTCCATGCCGAAAGGGTCGTTCGTCTTCATAGGGGTGCGATGGAACGCGGCGTTTGAGGCATTATCTGTCCAGCTTCGACTCTGAGCATAGCCGTTTTGCCTTTTTCCATGATGGATGCGTCCCACCCCTATTCCGCGCTGACCCCCGACTGCGCGCTCGACGCGCTCGACAGCACCGGCCTCAGGGCCGACGGCCGCCTGCTGGCGCTGAACAGCTACGAGAACCGCGTCTACCAGATGGGGCTGGAGGAGGCCGCGCCGGACGCTCCCTCTGCGGGCGGTCCGGGCGCCGCGCCGGTGGTGGTCAAGTTCTATCGCCCCGAACGCTGGACCGATGCCGCCATCCTGGAGGAGCACGCGTACACGATCGAGCTGGCCGCGCGCGAGATCCCGGTGGTTGCGCCGCTGGTCCTGAACGGCGCCACGCTGCACGTCCACGCCGGCTTTCGCTTCGCGGTGTACCCCAAGCAGGGCGGACGGATGCCCGAATTCGACCGCGCCGACACGCTGCAGTGGATGGGGCGCTTTCTCGGCCGCATTCACGCCGTTGGCGCGCAGGCCAAGTTTGCGCAGCGGCCGGCGCTCACCCTCGAAACCTTCGGCACGGCGTCGCGCGATTTCCTGCGCGACGGCAACTGGCTGCCGTCCGATCTGGTCGCGGCCTGGGACAGCGTGGTCGAGCATGCGCTGGCGAGCGTGGCGATCTGCTACGCGCGCGCCGGTGCCGTGCAGGCCATCCGCCTGCACGGCGACTGCCACGCCGGCAACGTGCTGTGGACCGAATCGGGGCCCCATTTCGTCGACTTCGACGACAGCCGCATGGGGCCGGCGGTGCAGGACCTGTGGATGCTGCTGTCGGGCGAGCGCGACGAGCAGCAGGCGCAGATCAACGAGATCCTCAAAGGTTATGAAGACTTCATGGAATTCGACCCGCGCGAACTGCATCTGGTCGAGGCGCTCAGAACCCTGAGGCTGATCCACTATGCAGCCTGGCTCGCTCGCCGCTGGGACGACCCGGCCTTTCCCGCTGCGTTTCCGTGGTTCAATACCCAACTGTACTGGCAGGCGCGCATCCTCGAATTGCGCGAGCAGATCGCGCTGATGGACGAGCCGCCACTGGTGGCATGAAAGCGTGTCCCCGCAGGACACGACAATGCCGGTGGAAAATCTACACTGAGTGCATGCGCGCGGACGTTCACACGCGAAAGCCCCCTTTCGTGCATGTTCGCGCTTGTCATGGAAAAAATGAGATCGATACACAATGTGCGGCATCGCAGGTGAATTCCGGTTTGACTACAAGACGCCCGAGCCCGACGTCATGGCGCGCATGCTGGCGAAGTTGGCGCGGCGCGGACCGGACGCCGAGGGCCAGCACGCCGACGGCGCAGTGCGACTGGGCCACCGCCGGCTGGCGATCATCGACCTGTCGGCGCGCTCGCAGCAGCCGATGGTGGATGCGGCGAGCGGCACCGCGCTGGTGTTCAACGGCACCATCTACAACTACCCCGAACTGCGCGCCGAGCTGATCGCGCTCGGCCACGTTTTCCATTCGGACGGCGACACCGAGGTTATCCTGCGCGCGTACCTGCAATGGGGCGAGGCCTGCGTCGAGCGCCTGCACGGCATGTTCGCGTTCGCCGTCTGGAACCGCGACACCCTGTTCCTGGCGCGCGACCGCCTCGGCATCAAGCCGCTGTACTACAGCGAAACGCTCGGCTGTTTCCGCTTCGCCTCGACACCGCAGGCGCTGATTGCCGCAGGCGGCGTCGACACCGGCATCGACGCGGTCGCGCTGCACCACCTGTTCACCCTGCATGCGGTGGTGCCGGCGCCGCGCACGATCTTCAACGGCATCCGCAAGCTCGCGCCCGGCACCACGCTGACGGTGAATACGCGCGGCGAGCTCCTTCACCGCAAGTACTGGTCGTTGAGGGCGCAACGCCCTGCAATGCCGTGGAACGACGCCGAGTGGACCGAGGCGATCCACGAAGGCCTCAGACAGGCGGTCAAAAAGCGCATCGAGATCGCCGATGTCAAGGTCGGCGTGCTGCTCTCGGGGGGGCTCGATTCGAGCCTGCTGGTGGCCTTGCTGGCCGAGCAGGGAGTGCCCGACCTGATGACCTTCTCGGTCGGCTTCGAGGACCAGCCGGAAGAGCGCGGCAACGAGTTCGAATACTCCGATCCGGTGGCGGCGATGTACGGCACGCGCCACCACAAGTACCTGATTCCAAATGCCGAAGTGCTGCGCCGCCTGCCCGAGGCGGTGGACCAGATGTCCGAGCCGATGTTCGCGCAGGACGCGGTGGCGTTTTACCTGCTGGCCGAGCAGGTGAGCCAGACGGTCAAGGTGGTGCAGAGCGGGCAGGGCGCCGACGAGGTGTTCGGCGGCTATTTCTGGTATCCGCGCATGGCGGCGGACACGCAGGGCTCGGCGCTGGAACGCTTCCGTCGCCATTACTTCGACCGCGACCACGACGAATTTCTCGACATGACCCTGCCGGCGTATCACGGGCCCGATTACACGGGCGAACTGATCGCCGCCCACCTGGCGGAACCTTTTGCCGACGAATTCATCGATCAGGTGTTGCGCATGGATACGACCATGCTGATCACCGACGACCCGGTGAAGCGGGTCGACAACATGACGATGGCATGGGGGCTCGAAGCGCGCGTGCCTTTTCTCGATCACCAGCTGGTGGAGCTGGCGGCGGCGATGCCGCCTCACCTCAAGCTGGCATCGGAAGGCAAGCACGTACTGAAAAGCATTGCGCGCGGCCGGGTGCCGGACGCGGTGATCGACCGCAAGAAGGGCTACTTCCCCATGCCCGCCCTCAAATTCGTACGTGGAGATTTTTTGAGCTTCATGCAGGACATTCTGAATTCCCAGGCCTGCCGCGAACGCGGCCTCTACCGCCGGGCCTACGTCGACAGGCTGCTGGACGCCCCCGAACAGCACCACACCCGCATCCAGGGCAGCAAGCTGTGGCATTTGGCGCTGCTCGAATACTGGCTGCAGAAAAATGCTTGACCGGTTGGGACGTCCATCGTGTGTGCGCACGCCCGCTGGCGCCGGAAAGGTGATGCGTGCATGCCTGTTGCTGGCTGCGCTGGTGAGCCTGCCGGTCCACGCCCAGGTCAGCTTCGACGACTGGCTGGCCGCCTTCCGCCAGGACGCTGCGGCGCAAGGCATTTCCGGCGCCACGCTCGACGCTGCGCTGAACGGCATTGCGCCGATCGAACGCGTGGTCGAGCTCGACCGCCGCCAGCCCGAATTCCTGCAGACCTTTTCCGATTATCTCGGCCGGCGCGTCGACGCGCAGCAGGTTGCACGCGGCCAGGCGCTGCTCGTCGAACACGCCGCGCTGCTCGATGCGGTCGAACAGCGCTACGGCGTGCCCAAAACCGTGCTGGTGGCGTTCTGGGGGTTGGAGACCAACTATGGCTCCACGCTTGGCAGCCTCAACATTCCGGCCAGTCTGGCCACGCTGGCTTACGACGGCCGCCGCAGCACCTTCTTCCGCAGCCAGCTGCTCGACGCGCTACGCATCATCGACGCCGGGCATGTCGCCGCGGCCGAGATGAACGGCTCCTGGGCCGGCGCCATGGGCCACATGCAGTTCATGCCG
>JAKACL010000229.1 GCA_021821425.1 Pseudomonadota bacterium | reverse complement strand
GCTCACGCGCCAGAACCTGCCCCGCATCGCGCAAGTGGAAGCCTACCTGACCGGCTCCAAAGAGCAGCAGCAGGCGCTGGAAACCCTGTACAAGGAACTTGCGCGGGATCGCGATCAATGGGCCTTGTCCGACATCGAACAGATCGTACTCACCGCCAGCCAGCAGCTTCAACTGGCCGGCAATCTCAAGGCTGCCATCATCGCGCTGGAAGCCGCCGACCAGCGCCTGCTGCGCCTGGACAAGCCGCAGTTCACCCGCCTGCGCCAAGCCATCGGCAACGACCTCGCCCGCCTGCGCGCCACACCCTTTGTCGACCAGACCGGCATCAGCCTAAGGCTCAGCATCCTGGCCGAAAACATCGATCAGTGGCCGCTATCCAGCACCCATACCAGGAAGCCGGCGAAGGTTGAAAAGGCCAAGGCCAGCCTGACACACGACCTTTTCACCGAATTCAAGAATCTGGTGCAGATACGCCGGCTGGACCAGGGTGAGCCGGCACTGTTGATGCCGGAACAGGAATACTTCCTGCGCCAGAACCTGAAACTGCGCCTGCTGACCGCACGCCTGTCGCTGCTGTCGCGCGATGCCGCCGGTTATCAAGCCGACCTCGATGCCGCCGGCAAATTGCTGTCGCGTTACTTCAACACCCAGGATGCCGCGGTCGCCGCTGCCCAAGCCGAGTTGCGCAGGCTGCTTGTGCTCAATCCGGCTCCCAAACTACCCGAGCTCAAGGAAAGCCTGGCAGCAATCGAGTCCTATCACCAGGCCAGACAATGATGGGAACCCCTTTGCGCTGGTTGATCAGCCTTATCGTTCTTGCCGTCCTTGCGGTTGCCCTCGCCCTTGCCGGGCGCTACGACCCCGGCTATGTCGTGCTGGTCTATCCGCCCTGGCGCGCGGAGCTGTCTTTCGTCAGCTTCGTGCTGTTGCTTGCCCTGCTGATCATTGGCGCCTACATGTTGACCCGCCTCGCCGTTGCCACGCTGGAACTGCCGCGCACGGTACGCGAACACAAGGCCCGCAAGGAGGCCGAGCGGCAAAATGCGCTGTTTACCGATGCGCTGGCCGCCTATCTGGAGGGACGCTTCCAGGAAGCAGAAAAAATCGCCGGCAAGCTTGTCGGCGACACACGGCGGGAAACGCTCGCGCGCGTACTGGCCGCACGCGCAGCGCACGAAAGCAGGGCGCATGGACGCCGCGATGCCTATCTGGCCGAAGCCAAGGACAACGACAAACCGCTGGCCGCGCTCTACGCCGAAGCCGAAACCCGGCTGGAAGACCGCGATCTTACCGGCGCACTTTCCGCCATCCAGGCCGGCAAACTGCTGGCGCCAGCCCACACCGCGCTGCAGCGCCTCGAGCTAAGAGTTCGTCAGCAGTTGGGTCAATGGGATGAGGTGCTCAAGCTCGCCGAACAATTGGGCAAGGCCAATGCACTGGACGAGGCCACGCTTTCGCTCACCTGCCGCGCCGCCCACCTCGGCAACATCAAACGCCGCAGCCACGATGCACGCGGCCTTGCCGAATACTGGAAAAAATTGCCCGGGAGCGAAAAAATCCACGCAGCCGTCGCCCTGCAGGCCGCCAATGCCTTCGCCACCTCCGGCGATGCCGATACCGCGGTCTCCATTATGGAAGAGGCGCTCAACAAGTCCTGGGATGAAGTTCTGGCAGCCCGCTATGGCCAGATCATCGGCAAGAATCCGCTAGGCCAGATCGAACAGGCGGAAAAATGGCTGGTCTCGCATCCGCGCGACGGCGCCCTGTTGATGACACTGGCTGATCTGTGCGCCCACGAAAAGCTCTGGGGCAAAGCCAAAAGCTATGCCGAAGCCAGCATTGCGGTGGCACCCAACGTGGATGGGCATCTGGCGCTGGCCGCCTTCAAGGAACAAAGCGGGCAACCCGGCGAAGCCTGCATGCACATGCGGAAAGCGCTGGAACTCTGCCACAAGGCAGACTAGGGCATTTCCACCCAGCGCGCCGCGAGCTTTCTGGCCAAGGGCGCTACGCAGTTGATCGGCGGCACTGCCGTCACATGGGCCACCAGGAATGCAGCCCGGCCATCACTCAGTCCGCCTGGTAGGCGAAGGAGTCGGCAAAAAAGGCGTCTTCCGGCAAATTGCGCGTCCTGGTAAAGCCGTCGCGCGCAGCGTCCACCATCACCGGCGCGCCACAGGCATATACCTCAAACCCGGACAGATCTTCAAAATCCTCCAGCACGGCCTGATGCACAAGACCGGTACGGCCCTGCCAGCGATCCTCGGGCGCGGGATCGGACAGCACCGGGACAAAGCTGAAATTCTCGTGCGCCTGCTGCCATTGCACCGGCAGCTGCGCCATGTACAAATCCTTCTTGGCACGCGCGCCCCAATACAGGATCATCTGGCGGTCGCTTTCCTCGGCGAACATGTGTTCGAGCATGCCTTTGATGGGTGCGAAGCCGGTGCCGCCGGCGACGAAAATCATCGGCTTGTCGGACTCCTCGCGGATGAAAAAGCTGCCGTGCGGCCCTTCGAAACGCAAAATGTCCTTTTCCTTCATTGCCGAGAACACGTGATCGGTGAAGCGGCCGCCGGGCACGTGGCGCAGGTGCAGTTCGATGAATTCGTCCGCATGCGGCGGGTTGGCGATGGAATAGCTGCGGCGTTTGCCGTCCTTCAGGAGAAAATCGATGTACTGCCCGGCGAGGAACTGCAGGCGCTCGTTGGCCGGCAGCTTCAACTGCATCAGCATCACGTCGTCGACCAGTTTTTCCAGCTTCTGCACGCGGCAGGGCAGCGTCTTCACCGGTACCTCGCCTGCCGCGCGAATTTCCTTGGCTTCGATCACCAGGTCCGACAAGGGCTTGGCCACACAGAACAGGGCCTTGCCTTCGGCGATTTCATGGGCCTTCAGAGTGTTCTCCTGGTATTTTCCATGATCGACCCTGCCTTCGAGCACCCTGCCCTTGCACGAACCGCAGGCACCGTTGCGGCAGCCATAAGGCAGAGTGAACCCTTCACGCAAAGCGGCTGCGAGAATGGTCTCGTCTTCGTTGACGACGAATTGATGGCCGCTGGGCTGGATCGTTACCTGATAGGACATGACTTAAAATCGTTCAAATGAAAAAACACTCACTCTTGATCGCAGGCATGGGCGACATCGGCGGGCGCCTCGCCGCGGCCCACCCCGATGTGCGCATCCTCGGCATCGCCCGCACGCCGGAATCGGCCGCACGCGTGCGTGCTGCCGGCGCCACCCCCGTGACTGCCGACCTCGACCGGCGGGCCGGTCTCGAGCGTCTGGCCGGACTGTCGGGCTGGGTGCTGCACCTGGCGCCACCTCCGGGCGACGGCGAAGGCGACCCACGTACCCGCCGCCTGCTTGCCGCGCTGGCGAGGCGTGGCAGTCTACCACGCCGCCTGGTCTACATCAGCACCAGCGGCGTGTATGGAAACTGCAACGGCGAAAGGGTTTTCGAGCATCGCCCGACGGACGCAAAAAATGCGCGCGCCAAACGCCGCGTCGATGCGGAACGCCAATTGCGCCGCTTCGCGGCCCGCAACGGCATCCGCCTCACCATCCTGCGCGCCCCCGGCATTTACGCCGCCGACCGCCTGCCGCTGGAGCGCATCCGCAAGCAGACACCGGCCGTTGTCAGCGCGGAAGACAGCTACACCAACCACATCCACGCCGACGACCTCGCCCGGCTGGCGTGGCTCGCGCTGTTTCGCGGCAAACCCAATCGCGTCTACCACGCCGTGGATGACAGTGTAAAAAAAATGGGCGATTACTTCGACATGGTGGCCGACCATTTCGGCCTGCCAAGGTCACCGCGCATCTCGCGCGAAGAGGCGCAGAAAGTGCTGTCGCCGGCGCTCCTG
>JAKACL010000013.1 GCA_021821425.1 Pseudomonadota bacterium | reverse complement strand
CCGGCTTTTGCAACGGGAGATCATCATGAAACTGGAAAACCTAAAAGAAAACGTGGGCGCATTCTGGGACAGTCTCGCTGAAGGCTGGCGGCACCTGCTGCAGTCGGCGAGCGGCGCGCTGACCCGGTTCAGGCCGGGCGAAAAGACCGACCTGCCCGACGCCGCCAGCGTAGACGATGCATCCTGGCTTCCCACCCGCGGCTGGTCGATGCTGGGCGGCGACGTGTTCGAGGACGACCAGCGCCTGGTGGTTAGGCTGGAAGTTCCCGGACTGGAAAAAGAGGCCCTGGATATCAGGGTACTGGACGATGCCCTGATCGTATCTGGCGAGAAACGTTTCCAAAGTGAAAACACCGAGGGTCGCTGGCGGGTGATGCAATGTGCCTACGGCGCCTTCCGCCGCACGGTGCCGCTGCCGGTGGCGGTCAAGGCGGAGGAAGCGGTAGCCAGTTACCGCAATGGCGTCCTCAAGGTGGACTTGCCCAAGCAGCACGCCGGCAAGCCCCGGTCGGTCAGCATCAAGGTCGAGTGAAAGGAGGCCGCCATGACGCACCCCATTCTGGCCGCCGCAGGGGGCCGACAACTCATACAGAACTACTACGGCGACTGGGTTGAACTCGACGACTGGTCGCATGAGATCGCGCGCGACCTGGGCCGTGCGGAAGGCATCGAGCTCAACGAGGACCATCTTCGGGTGCTGGACTGGCTGCGCGATTACGTGATCGTCCAGGGCGGCAGCCGGCAGGATGCCCGCGAGATCCTGCGAAAGCTCGAAACGCATTTCGCGGCCGAGGGCGGCGGCCAGTGGCTGTACACCCTGTTCCCGGGCGGTCCGGTGCGCGTCGGCATGCGACTCGCCGGCCTGCCCGAAGCACCGCACGATGCAGACCCGTCCTTCGGCTCGGTGCGCTGAGGCGCGACCTCCAGCCCGATATCCGCTACACTTGCGCCCGGCTTTGATGGCTCGCCGCCAACGCCGGCCGTGCCTACGGCAATTTGTTAACGCCTCGCGCCTCTTGATTCCGGCCCGAACGGCCCCACATCCAGTCAGGGTTCGCACGGCGCGCCTGGCGGCACGGGAGAGGCCCGGCCTATCGATACTCCACACGTGGTTTTTCCTATGTCCAAACGCGACTACTACGAAGTCCTCGGTCTCGCCAAGAATGCCTCGGACGAAGACATCAAGAAGGCCTACCGCAAGCTGGCCATGAAGCACCACCCCGACCGCAATCCGGACGACAAGGGTGCGGAAGAAAAATTCAAGGAAGCCAAGCTGGCCTATGAAGTCCTGTCCGACGCCGACAAGCGCGCGGCCTACGACCAGTTCGGCCATGCCGGGGTCGACCAGCAGGCCGGCATGGGCGGCGGCTACGGCGGCGCCAGCGGCTTTTCCGATGCCTTTTCCGACATCTTCGGCGACATCTTCGGCGGCGGTGCGGGCGGCAATCGCCGCGACCGCGTCTACCGCGGTGCCGACCTGCGCTACAACCTGGAAATCGGACTGGAAGAAGCCGCGCGCGGCACCGAGACCAAGATCCGCATCCCGACGCTGGAGGAATGCGGCACCTGCCACGGCAGCGGTGCCAGGCCGGGCACCACGCCGACCACCTGCACCACCTGCGGCGGTCACGGCCAGGTGCGCATCCAGCAGGGCTTTTTCTCGGTGCAGCAGACCTGCCCGCGCTGCAGCGGAACCGGCAAGATGGTGGCCGATCCCTGTACCGCCTGCCACGGCGAAGGCCGCGTCAAGAAACACAAGACGCTGTCGGTGAAAATTCCGGCCGGGGTCGACAGCGGCGACCGCATCCGCCTCGGCGGCGAGGGCGAAGCCGGCGTCAACGGCGGCCCGGCGGGCGACCTCTATGTGGTGATTCACCTCAAAGACCACCCGGTGTTCAAGCGCGACGGCGACGACCTGCATTGCGAAATGCCGATCAGCTTTGCCACCGCCGCGCTCGGCGGCGAGGTCGAGATCCCCACGCTGGAAGGCCACGCCAAGATCAAGATTCCGGCCGAAACGCAGTCGGGGAAGGTGTTCCGCCTGCGCGGCAAGGGCATCAAGGGCGTGCGCAGTCATGCGCCGGGCGATCTCTTGTGCCACATGCAGATCGAAACGCCGGTCAACCTGTCCGAGCGTCAGCGCGAATTGCTGCGGGAATTCGAGGCGCTGAGCCCGGGGCGCAACAACAACCCGCGCGCGCAATCGTTCATGGACAAGGTGAAATCCTTCTTCGGGCAGTAAACTCCGGGTTCACGACCGGGACCCGGAGATTCCGGAGCTGGACCCGCCTTGCTTCTACTGCACAGAGGAGACATGAACATGCGCAAACCCTTACTGATCGTTGCCAGCTGTGCCGTGTTTTTCGCCTCTCCCGCCCTGGCCGCTGACGTCCCGGTCATCGTCAAGATCCCGCGGCTCACGGTCGAGGCCTCGGAAAAAATGGCGCGCGCCGCGCTCGACGCCTGCCGCAAGGAAGGCATCCAGATCGGTGTCACCGTGGTGGACCGCAGCGGCGATCCGATGGCGGTGTTGCGCGATACCCTGGCGCCTCGCATCACGCTGGAAATCAGCAAGCAAAAAGCCAACACCGCAGTCAACTTCAATGCCGCCACCTCGGCCATGGAAAACCGCTTCACCCAGCCATTCTCGGTCGGCAAGATCGACGGTCTGGTGTTCTCCGCAGGCGGCTTGCCTATTGAGGCTGCCGGCAACATCATCGGCGCCATCGGCATCTCGGGTGCCGCCACCGGCGCGCAGGATGAAGCCTGCGCCAAGGCCGGCATCCAGGCGATCCAGTTCGAATTGGAAAGCGCCAGTCTGTAAACCTCAGCGGCCGGGCCTCCCCGGCCGCTGACTTTTCGCGCCCCCTTTCCTTCCGCTGCATGACTGAACTCTTTTCCGGCGAACACGCGATCGATTTCGAACGGCGTTTCGGCGGCGTGCGCCGGCTGTACGGCGCGGCAGCGCTGGCGCGCTTTCAGCAATCGCATGTCTGCGTCATCGGCATCGGCGGCGTTGGCGCCTGGACGGCCGAAGCGCTGGCGCGGACCGCCATCGGCCGGCTGACCCTGATCGACCCCGATCATCTGGCCGAATCCAATATCAACCGCCAGGTGCATGCGCTGACGCACGAACTTGGCAAGTCAAAAACCCAGGCCATGGCCGAACGCATCCACGCCATCAACCCGTACTGCCGGGTGACGGGGGTGGAGGAATTCCTGAGTCCCGACAATGTGGCGCAGCTGCTCGCAGGCGACTTCGATTACGTGGTGGACGCCATCGACAACGCCCGCGCCAAGGTCGCGCTGATTGTCCACTGCCGGCGGCAGCGCATGAAGCTGGTCTGCGTGGGCGCCGCGGGCGGGCAAACCGACCCCGGCCGCATCGCGCTGGGCGATCTTGCCCGCACCACCGAGGATCCGCTGCTCGCCAAGGTGCGCGGTCGTTTGCGCCGCGAACACGGCTACCCTGCAGCCGGCCGCAAGCTCGGCGTCGACTGTGTGTATTCCACCGAGCCGCTCGCCTACCCCGAGGCCGAAGCCGCCGTATGCGACGAGCGGCCCGAGGACGCGGCGCTGCACGGACTCAACTGCGCCGGTTTCGGTTCGTCCGTATGCGTCACCGCCAGCTTCGGCCTGCGTGCGGCGGCACATGTCCTCCGCCGTCTGGCACAGACCGCAGGGTAGAAAAACCCGTGTCATTGTTCAATATTCCCCCAAATTGCCGTAAATTACCCGTTGCCCCGGGATAGGCGACGGGTAGCGTACACGGACCGCATCGGTTCGTTGTGAAAGCCGTCCAGGGATGCACGAGGAGGAGGAGTCGAGCGATGAAACGATGGGTACAGTCCGTCATGCTGATGACGGTTCTGGCGTTGAATTCGTTTTGTGCTGCGGCCAGCGAAAAAACGCCGCTGATCCTGGGGGTGTTTCCCTATGTCTCGCCGGGCCAGCTGGCCGCCTTCCACACCCCGCTCAAGGAATATCTCGCCAGAAGCCTGGAACGTCCCATCACCCTGGTCACCGCGCCGGACTTCCAGGCCTTCATCGATCGCACCCAAGCGGGGCAGTACGACATCATCATCACCGCGCCCCATCTCGGCCGCCTGGCCGAAACCCGCGACGGCTACCTGCGCCTGGCGCAGACCGGCCACGCTGTGCAGGGCATTTTCCTCGCCCGCAAGGATTCGAATATCCACAGGATCGAGGACCTTAAGGGCAAGTCCGTGATGATTGCGCAAAAGGTCTCGATCATCTACCAGATGGCGGAACAGCTGCTCAGGCAGAAAGGCCTGGTTCCCGGCGAGTCGGTGACGATCATCGAGACCCGCACGCACAACAACGCCATGCACGCGCCCGTGCGCGGCGAGGCCGATGCTTCGGTGACCGGCACGCTGCTGTGGCGGGTGCTGGCTGACGAGCAGAAGAACCGCCTGCGGGTAATCGGCACCACCGAAGAATTGCCGGGTTTTCTGCTGATGGCGAACAAACGCCTGTCGGCGCCGGATGTCGCCCGGATCAAGGGTCTGCTGCTCGACTTCCATCGGGTCCCCGGTAGCGAGCCCTACTTTGCCACCACCGGCTACGAAAAATTCAAGCACATCGACGACCGGGTGATGCGGCGGATGGACCCTTATACCCGCATTCTCACCGCGCCGGCCCGGCCGTGACCGACAGCACCACTCCCTTCTTCCATTCCATCCGCACTCGACTGGTCATCGTCAGCATCCTGATCGAGGTGACGATGCTGGGACTCTTGATCGCCAACAGCGTGCGCCTGATGACCAACGTGATGGCGGAACGCACCGAGGCGCGGCTGCAGACCGTCAACCCGCTGTTCAACGCCTCGCTCGGCGCCCGCCTGTTCGAGCGCGACCATGCCTCGATCCGGGAAATCCTCAACCAGCTGGTCAGCAGCAAGGCCGCCGAACTCGATTATGTCGTCGTCTACGACGACAAGCACGTCGTCTATGCACAGGCCGGCAGGGTCGACCCGCTCAACATGCCCGAACTCGATCGTGACATCCGGCAAAGCATGGGCGATCTGGTCTACGACACCAGCATCCCGATCACGCTCGCCGGCGAAACCGTGGGCTATGCGCGCTACGGCCTGTCGCTGGCGACCTATATCGCCTCGAAAAACAACATCCTGCGCCAGAGCCTGCTGATCGCCGGCGCGGAAATCCTGTTCACGCTGCTTGCGCTGGGGCTGGCCGGTTATCTGCTGACGCGTCATATCAAGTCGCTGCTGGCGGCCACCCGGAAAGTCAGCGCAGGCGACTACGGTCTTTTTATTCCGGTGACCAGCCGCGACGAAATCGGCGTGCTGGCCAGCAACTTCAATACCATGACCGAGGCGATCCGCAACCGGATCGAAGCGCTCCACCAGTCCGAGCAGGCGCTGCACGAGGAAAAGGAGCGTGCCGAAGTAACGCTGCATTCCATCGGCGACGGCGTCATCACCACCGATCTCGAGGGCCGCGTGCGCTATCTGAACCCGGTGGCGGAAACGCTGACCGGCTACGGGCTCGCCAACGCCACCGGCAAACCCATCGAAATTCTCTACCGGGTGCAGGACCAGGCTACCGGCAGCCCGCTCGCGAATCCCGTGCGCCTCTGCCTCGCCGAGGACACCCTGATCAGCGGCGCCAACCACGCCCAGCTCGTGAGCGCCGATGGCAACCAGTACGCGGTCGAGGAAACCGCGGCGCCGATCCGCGGCAAGAACGGCAAGACCATCGGCGCCGTTCTGGTGTTCCACGACGTGACCGAGGCCCGCGAGGCCTCGCGCAAGCTGGCCTACCAGGCCACCCACGACGTGCTGACCGGACTGATCAACCGCCGCGAGTTCGAACGCCAGATCGGTGACGTCCTGAAGGATGCCAAGACCGACGGCACCGACCATGCGTTCTGCTACATGGACCTCGACCAGTTCAAGGTGGTCAACGACACCTGTGGCCATATCGCCGGCGACGGCCTGCTGATTGAACTGGCCACGATGATTCAGCATCGGGTGCGCGACACCGACACCGTCGCCCGCCTCGGGGGCGACGAATTCGGTGTGCTGCTGCGCAATGTGCCGATGAACGAGGCGCGCGCACTGGCCGAGGATATCCGCAACCGGGTGCGCGACTACCGCTACCTGTGGGAGGGACAGACCTTCGAGGTGGGCATCAGCATCGGCGTGGTACCCATCCGGCCGGACACCGGCACCGCGGCGGAAGTCTTCAGCAACGCCGACATCGCCTGTTTCGTGGCGAAGGACAAAGGCCGCAACCAGATTCACATTTCCAATCTCGACGACGTCGAACAGGCGCGGCGTCAGCTGGAAATGCAGTGGTCGGTGCGCATTCCCAATGCGCTGGAGAATGACCGCTTCGTACTGCATTACCAGAAAATTCTGCCGCTCGACCCGGCCGGTGGCGCACCCCATTGCGAACTGCTGGTGCGCATGCTGGAAGAGGACGGTTCGCTGATCCTGCCGGGGCGCCTGATCCCGGCGGCCGAACGCTTTCGCCACATGCCGGACATCGACCGCTGGGTGATCCGCAATGCGCTCAAGCTGATCGCCGCCCACGGCAAGACGCTGGACATGGCCAGCTACGCGATCAACCTGTCCGGGCAATCGCTCGGGCAGGAGGACCTGCTCGATTTCGTCCGGCGCGAAATTCTGCGCAGTGGCGTCAGGCCCGGCCTGATCACGTTCGAGATTACCGAAACCGCGGCCATCCGAAACGTATCGCATGCGGCCCGTTTCATGACCGAGCTGAAGAAAATGGGCTGCCAGTTCTCGCTCGACGATTTCGGCAGCGGCCTCAGTTCCTTCGGCTATCTCAAGATGCTGCCGGTGGATTACCTGAAGATCGACGGCAGCTTTGTGCGCAACATGGTGCACGACGACCACGACCACTCCATTGTGGTCGCGATCACCCAGATCGCCAAAACGCTGAAAATCGCCTGCGTGGCCGAATTCATCGAGGACGAGGCTACGCTTAGGGCACTGCAGGAAATCGGGGTGGACTACGGGCAGGGTTATTACCTGCACAGGCCGCAGGCCGTCGACCGCAACGCCCTCGCCCAGACTCAGCCGCGCAACGGTTTCTAACCGCTCACCCGCGCGGATCCGCCTTCGCTCGCGCACTGGAAGCCGTGCGCCAGGCGCGCGCAGCCCGACTCAGGGACGCGCCGCGGCGAACAGACGAAAGAAGTTCTGCGTGGTCGCCTCACCCACCGCCTCGACGTGCATTCCGCGCACCCGCGCGATTTCCTCGGCCACATGCATGACGTAGCCCGGCTCGTTGGTCTGCCCACGATGCGGCACCGGCGCCAGATAGGGCGAATCCGTCTCGATCAGCATGCGCTCCAGCGGTATGGCAGCGGCCACCTCGCGCAGGCTGGCGGCATTCTTGAAGGTGACGATACCGGAAAACGAAATGTAGAACCCCTGCTCGATGGCCGCCTCGGCCACCGCCAAACTCTCGGTGAAGCAGTGCATCACGCCGCCCGCTTCGCTCGCATGCTCTTCCTGCATGATACGCAGGGTGTCGGCGGCGGCGGAACGGGTATGGATCACCAGCGGTTTGTGACAGGTTCGCGCGGCACGGATGTGGGTGCGGAAACGTTCGCGCTGCCATTCGAGGTCTCCGGTCAGGCGGAAATAATCCAGTCCGGTCTCGCCGATCGCCACCACCTTCGGGTGATCGGCCAGCGCAACCAGTTCGTCCACTGTCGGCTCGGTGCAATCCTCGTGATCGGGATGCACACCGACCGAGGCATACACATTGGGATGCGTTTCGGCGAGGCTTCGGATCTCGGGGAATTTTTCCAGCTCCACGCTGATGCACAGCGCATGGCTGACCTGGTTGGCAGCCATGCGCGCGAACACCGCGGGCAGCCTGCCGGCAAGGTCGGGGAAATTGATGTGGCAGTGGGAGTCGATATACATGCGGTGCGTACGCGGGCAAACGCGTCTTCGTCAAAAAAACCGGCGCACCGCCAGGCGGCTGAAATGCTACATGGTGTGCGTGGGACGTACCGATTTTAACGAACCGCCGAGCAAACCTTCAATCTTGTGTTGCGCCGCCTTGCCGCTTTCGTTGAACGCGAACTGCACGCCGACGCCCTGGGTGCGGCTGCCGTGCGCACCGGTGGGCGTCACCCAGACCACCTTGCCGGACACCGGCAGCTTGACGGGGTCCTCCATCAGCGTCAGCAGCATGAACACTTCCTCGCCCATCTTGTAGCTCTTGCTGGTGGGAATGAACAGGCCGCCGCCCTTGACGAACGGCATGTAGGCTGCGAACAGGGCGGACTTTTCCTTGATCGACAGCGACAGCACGCCGGGGCGGACCTGTCCTGTTACATCGTTGGCGGTTGCGTTCATCGTTGCTCTCTCTCAATCAAACACGTGCCGGTACTGGATCAGCCAGGCCTCCAGCTGCAAGGCCCGGTTCAGCGGATGGGCCAGCGTCCTGCCTTCGTTCGCCTGCAGGCGGGCCAGCGCGAGCAGCTTCGCCAGGTCGGCCTGCTGGCCCAGCTGCGCCAGCACGTCGGCAAAGTCGCGGTTAAACTGCACGCTGCCGCGCAGCCTGACCGCCAGCAGGTCGCCCAGCCACTTGTACACCACGGTGTGCCAGGTCTGCGGACTGACGGCTTTCCAGCGCTCGCTCAGGGTCACCGGATCGAGCTTTTCGGGACGCGCCAGACCTTCCAGCACGCCACGGCGCTCGTCCAGTTCGCCGCCCTCGGCCCAGCGCCGGGCATCGAGCGGGGTGCCGCCGGAAAGCGCCAGCAGCCGGGTCGCATCGCCCACGCCCTGCGCGGCCAGCCACTGTGCGGCAAGGCCAAGCGGGGGCAGGCCGATGTCGAGCCGGGTGCAGCGGCTGCGTATGGTCGGCAGCAGACGCCGCGGCTGATCCGACACCAGGACGAACACCGTATTTAACGGCGGTTCCTCCAGCACCTTTAACAGTGCATTGGCGGCCGCCAGGTTGAGGCTGTCCGCCGGGTTCACCAGCACCACCCGGTAACCGGCCCGGTAGGTGGACAACTGGACGTAATCGACCGCCTCGCGCGCCTGCTCGACCTCGATCGCCGTGGCCAGACGGGTTTCGCCGTCCTGGGTGGTTTTTTCCTGCAGGCTGACCAACCGGAAATCGGGATGGCCGCCGGTTTCGAACCAGTGGCAGGCTGCGCACTGGCCGCAGGCCGCGCCGTCGGGCTGCGGCGCCTCGCACAGCAGGGCCTGCGCCCACGCCAGCGCCAGCGCGCCCTTGCCGACGCCGCGCGGCCCGGTCAGTAACAGGGCCTGCGCCGGACGGGAGCGGGTGGCCAGCAGACGCTGCCAGGCGGCATCCAGCCAGGGATAGGGGGCGCTCACGCCAGATCCTGCAAAAGGCGACCGATTCCGGCCTGCAGTTCGGCAATGCTCTGGCGCGCGTCCAGCACGCGGATGCGCGCCGGTTCGGCCTGCGCGCGCTCGAGATAGGCATTGCGCACGCGGCTGAAAAAACTGTCGGCCTCGCGCTCGAACCGGTCGGCCGCGCGCGCAGCCGAGCGGCGCGCCCCGGCCACCTCGGGCGGCACGTCGAACAGCAGCGTGAGGTCGGGCGCAAAGCCGCGCTGCACCCATGTCTCCAGCGCGGCGATGCGGTCGGCCGCGATGCCGCGCCCGCCGCACTGGTAGGCATAGCTGGCGTCGGTGAAGCGGTCGGATACCACCCAGGTACCGCGCGCCAGCGTCGGCAAAATCAGTTCGGCCAGATGCTGCTGGCGCGCGGCGAACATCAGCAGCAGTTCGGTATCGGGATCCATCGGCTGATGCAGCAGCAGTTCGCGCAGGGTTTCGCCGAGCGGCGTGCCGCCGGGTTCGCGGGTGACGACGACCTCCCTGCCCTGCCGGCGCAGCCAGTCGGCGACGAAGTCCAGATGCGTGCTCTTTCCGGCGCCGTCGACGCCTTCAAGGGTGATGAATCTGCCGGGCATGCTCATCGTTTCTGATAGCGGTTGACGGCGCGGTTGTGCGCCTCGAGGGTGCTGGAAAACACATGGGAGCCGTCGTTGCGCGAGACGAAATACAGCGCATCGGTCTTCGCCGGGTTGAGCGCGGCCCGGATCGCCGCCTCGCCGGGCATCGCAATCGGCGTCGGCGGCAGTCCGCTGCGGGTGTAGGTGTTGTAGGGCGTGTCGGTCTGCAGGTCGATCCTGCGCAGGTTGCCGTCGTAACGCGTGCCCACGCCATAGATCACGGTGGGGTCGGTCTGCAGGCGCATCCGCAGCTTGAGGCGGTTGACGAACACGCCGGCGATTTGCGGGCGCTCGAACGCGGCGCCGGTTTCCTTTTCCACGATCGACGCCATGATCAGCGCCTCGTACGGCGTCGCATACGGCAGGCCCGGCGCGCGGCTTTCCCACGCCGCCATCAGTTTCTCCTGCTGCAGGCGATAGGCGCGCCGCAACACGCTGAGATCGGATGCGTGCGGCGCGAAGAAATAGGTGTCGGGGAAAAACAGGCCTTCGGGATGGCTTTCCTGCGCGCCGATCGCCTGCATCAGCTCGGCGTCGCTCATGCCGGCGCTGTCATTCTTCAGCAGCGGTTGTGCGGCGAGCGCGGCGCGCACCTCGCGCCAGTTCCAGCCCTCGATCAACTGTAGCGCGATCTGCGATACCTCGCCGCGCTCGATTCTGGCCAGCAGCGCCAGCGGCGTCGGCGGCCGGTCGAAGGTGTAGACGCCCACCTTGAGCGCGTCGCCGCGGCCCATCGCGCGCGCCATCAGCCAGAACAGCGGGGCATTGTCGATCACCCCTTCGCGCTCGAGCAGCGTGCTCAGCTGCCGCAGGTGCGTGCCGGGCACGACGTTGATGGTTTTCGGCAAGGCCTCGATGCGCAGCGGCTGGCTGGCGTACCAGGCCAGTCCGCCTGCCAGCATCAGCGCGGCAATCAGCGCCAGCGCGAGCAGTCGTTTAATTGTCTTCATACTTCATACAAGGCTGTACTCAGGGTCTCGGTCCAACCGGCGGGCAACCAGTTCGCGTCGTCCAGCCGGGCCACTCGGCGCACGCCGATCAGACTGTTGCAGATCATCAACTCGTCAGCCGCGAGTATAGCGGCAGGCGGCAGGCGTTCGATACGGGTGGGGATGCCGCGGCGCGCCGCCGCGCGCAGCAGACGCGCGCGTGCCACGCCGGCGACGCCGCACTGCCCGAGATCCGGCGTGAACAGCACGCCGTCCCGCGCCCAGAAGAGATTGCTCATGACGCCGCCGACCACCATGCCGTCGATATCGCATAGCAGGCCCTCGACAATGTCCGGGTCGTCCCATTCGGCCCGCGCCAGCACGTTCTCCAGCCGGTTCAGATGTTTGACGCCGGCCAGCCGCGGCTGGCGCGCGAGCCGCAGGCTGCACCAGCGCGCCGTAATCGCTTGCGGCGCATCGTCACGTGCATGCGCCGGCAGCGGCGCCGACAACACCAGCCGTGTGATAGGCATCCCGCCGGATGAGGCGTAGCCGCGCATGCCGACGCCACGCGTGATCACGATCTTGACGACGCCCGTCCCGGCTTCGGCCACAGCGCAGGCTTCTGCGTGCAACACCGCTTGGTCCGGACACGCCAGCTTCAGTGCCGCACAGTCGGCAGCGAGCGCGGCGTAATGGTCGGACCACCACAACGGCTGACCCGCCTGCGTGCGCAGCGTACGGAAAACGCCATCGCCGTAGGCGAGCCCGCGGTCGCGCGCGTCGATGCTGTCGCAAGACTGGCCGTTGACGAGGATCATGCCGGAACCTGGAAACGACAGTTGGGCACGCCTGAGTGTGCGGTTTTTGGGTTGCCTGGCAAGGCGTGACGACGCGGCGGGGTCATTCCCCGCAAGGAGGAACAACGCAGCCAGGAGAGCCGAAAACCGTGCAATCGGGTGTGTAGCGGATTACCCATAGGGAAAAGCATGTCGGAGGCACTCATTGGGCATCCTTGCGAATTGACGAAGGCAGATGAGCGGTCAACTGCCGTTTCCAGGTTCTAGCGCGCGCAACAGGCCGCGCGCCTTGGCACGCGTTTCATCGAGTTCGCGCGTCGCCACCGAATCGGCAACGATGCCGGCGCCGGCGCGAAAATCGGCCGTATCCCCGCGCAACAGAAAGCTGCGGATCAGGATGTTGAAGTCGAAGCTGCCGTCGCAGTTGATATAGCCGACGCTGCCGGTATAGCTGCGCCGCGGGGTCTGCTCGAGTTCGCGGATGATCTGCATGGTGCGCACCTTGGGACAGCCGGTAATGGTGCCGCCGGGAAACACCGCGCGCAAGGTGTCGAACACGCTGATGCCGTCGCGCAGCCGGCCACGCACGGTCGATTCGATGTGATGGACGTGGCGGTAGCTGGCGATTTCCATCAGCGCCGCCACCTCCACGCTGCCCGGTTCGCAGACTCTCCCGAGGTCGTTGCGCTCGAGATCGACCAGCATCACATGTTCGGCGCGCTCCTTCGGATGGGCTGCAAGGCGCGCACGCAGCGCGGCGTCCTCCGCCGCATCTTCGCTGCGCGGGTGGGTGCCGGCAATCGGGCGGGTTTCGAGCACGCCGTCGCGCGCGAGCCGCGCCAGCCGCTCCGGCGACGAACTCACGATCGCCCAGTCTTCCATCTGCACCAGCGCGGAAAACGGCGCCGGGTTTTTTCGCATCAGGCGTTCCAGCAGCGCGGCGGCAGGGACCGGCGCCGCGAATTCGGCGCGCCAGCCGCGCGACAGGTTGACCTGGAACACGTCGCCGGCACGGATGTAATCCTGGATGCGGGCGACGCCTGCCAGAAACGCGGCCGGGTCGTCTTCCCGCAGCGCGCGCAGGGCCGGCACCGCGGCCAGCGGCGACGCGGCCGTGGCCAGATCGTCCTGCATCCGATCGAACAGGGCGGTCTGGCCGGCTTCGGCCAGCAACAGGCAACGGCCGCTCGCGCGATCGAACAGGATCGCCGCCGGAATGCGCAGCAGCCACGCCACCGGGAAGTGGGCGTCGTCGACGGTCGCGCCGACGCTGGGCTCGAACAGCCCGCCCAGTTCATAGGCCCATGCGCACAACCAGCCGCCGCTGAACGGCAGTGGGAACGCCGCGCCGGACGGCTCGATCCGGCGCTGCATCGCCGGGTGCGCCTGCAGGCGTGACAGGCCGTCAGCGGCGTCGATGCGGGTGAGGTCCTGTGGAAAGGCGAACAGCACATCCCAGCCGCTATCGCCGCTGCTGAGAAAGAGTCCGGGATAGCGCTGCGGCTGGGCCGCCTGCAGCCCGATCAGGTCAGGCGGCGGCTGACCGGGCCGCAGCGGCCATTCCCGGATTTCGGGCGTATGCATGCACTCCGCGGCGGCGACGGTCAAACGCGCTTGAAGACCAGCGAGCCGTTGGTTCCGCCGAACCCGAAGTTGTTCTTGAGCGCGGCGTCGATCTTGAGTTCACGCGCCGTGTTGGCGCAATAATCGAGGTCGCATGCCGGGTCTTGCGAGAAGATGTTGATGGTGGGCGGCGAGATCTGGTGGTGGACTGCTAGCACGGTAAACACCGACTCCACCCCGCCGGCGCCGCCGAGCAGGTGCCCGGTCATCGACTTGGTCGAGTTCACCACCGCCTTGTAGGCCGCATCGCCGAGCGCGAGCTTGATCGCATCGGTCTCGTTCTTGTCGCCCAGCGGGGTCGAGGTGCCGTGCGCGTTGATGTAATGAATCTGGTCGGGATTGATGCCCGCATCACGCAGCGCGTTCAGCATCGAGCGCTTGGGCCCGTCGGTACTCGGTGCCGTCATGTGGTAGGCGTCGCCGCTCATGCCGAAGCCCGAGACTTCGGCGTAGATTTTTGCGCCGCGCGCCTTGGCATGCTCGTATTCCTCCAGCATCAGCACGCCGGCGCCTTCGCCCAGTACGAAGCCGTCGCGGTCCTTGTCCCACGGACGACTGGCGGTGGCCGGGTCGTCGTTGCGGGTGGACAGCGCGCGCGCGGCGGAAAAGCCGCCGACGCCCAGCGGCGAAATGGCGCACTCGGCGCCGCCGGCAACCATCATGTCGGCATCGCCGTGCTCGATCATCCGCGCCGACAAGCCCACCGCATGCAGGCCGGTGGTGCAGGCGGTGACCACCGCCAGATTGGGCCCCTTGATCCCATACAAAATCGAGAGGTTGCCGGAAATCATGTTGATGATGGAACCCGGAATGAAGAAGGGAGAAATCTTCCGTGGGCCGGATTCCTGCAACAAAGTGTGCGTTTCCTCGATCAGCGGCAGGCCGCCGATTCCGGAGCCGATGTTGATGCCGATACGCTCGGCATTGGCATCGGTGATTTCGATGCCCGAGTCGCGGATCGCCTGGATGCCGGCCGCCATGCCGTACTGGATGAAGGTATCCATGCGGCGGGCTTCTTTCGGGTTGAGATACTGATCAACATCGAAATTTTTGACTTCGCCCGCCATCTGGGAAGCGAAGGGGGACGGATCAAAGCGTTCGATGCGGGCGATGCCGGTGCGGCCAGCCACCAGATTCTCCCACGCTTCGGGGATGGTGTTGCCGACCGGGGAAATGATCCCCAGGCCGGTGACGACGACGCGACGTTTGGACAAAAGTCAGTCCTTCTTCAGGGATTCGGCACAACCGGAATTGAACGGCCGGCTGGCAGGTCCGCCTGTCGATGCAGGGCGGGCTTGGCGCATGCCAAATCGATCCACATTGAAATCTGCGCTGGCTTGATGCGGCTCACCGAATGGGCGAAGACCGATCAATTGCGCGGGTGATCAGCTCGAGTGGCTGTTGACGTAATCAATGGCCTGCTGAACGGTGGTGATCTTCTCGGCCTCTTCATCGGGAATTTCACAACCGAACTCTTCTTCCAGCGCCATCACCAGTTCAACGGTGTCGAGCGAGTCAGCGCCCAGGTCGCCGACGAAGGAAGACTCGTTCTTGATGTCTGCCTCGTTCACGCCCAGTTGCTCGGCGACGACTTTGATTACACGCTGTACGTTATCCATTCCTGATCCTCTCTTGAAATAAGGCTTCAACAAAATTGAAGCCGGACGATTTTACCAAACTTTAGGGGGCGATTACGCCATGTACATGCCGCCGTTGACATGTAATGTAGTGCCCGAGATATACCCTGCTGCAGGTGAGGCCAGAAACGCGACTGCCTGCGCAATGTCTTCCGCTGCGCCGAGGCGCCCCAGCGGGATGTGCGCCAGCAGCGCCTGGCGCTGCGCCTCGGGCAGCGCGCGCGTCATGTCGGTGTCGATGAAGCCCGGCGCGACGCAGTTGACGGTGATGTTGCGGCTGCCGACTTCGCGCGCCAGCGACTTGGTGAAGCCCATGATGCCGGCCTTGGCCGCGCTGTAGTTGGTCTGCCCGGCATTGCCCATCGCGCCGACCACCGAGGCGATGGAAATGATGCGGCCGCTGCGTGCCTTCATCATCGCCCGCAGCACCGCGCGCGACAGGCGGAACACCGAGGTCAGGTTGGTGGCCATGATGTCGTCCCACTCCTCGTCCTTCATCCGCATCAGCAGGTTGTCGCGGGTGATGCCGGCGTTGTTGACCAGAATGCCGATCGCGCCGAAATCCTTTTCGATGGCTGCGATCACGGCGTCGACTTCGGCGGCGTCGGTGACGTTGAGCTTCTTGCCGCCGCCCTGGATGCCGGCCGCTGCAAGGTAATCGCTGATCGCCTGCGCGCCCTTATCGCTGGTGGCGGTGCCGATCACGGTGGCGCCTGTCTTGCCGAGCGCCAGCGCGATGGCCTGGCCGATTCCGCGGCTGGCGCCGGTCACGAGGGCGATTTGTCCTTGAAGCATGATGTCTCCTTATTGACTGAGTGCAGCTGCGAGGCTGGTTTCGTCGACCAGCGCCACGGCAGGCAGGCTGTCGTCGATGCGCTTGGTCAGACCGGCCAGCACCTTGCCAGGGCCGCATTCGATCACGCGCTCGGCGCCGGCGGCTTTCAGCGCCAGGACGGTTTCGACCCAGCGCACCGGGGTATGCAATTGCCTGGCCAGCGCCACGCGTATGGCTTCCGGGCTGGCGTGCGTCTCGACGTCAGTGTTGTGCAGCACCGGAATCGTCGGCGCGACGATCGCCACGTCCTGCAGGTGCGCCAGCAGCTTCTCGGCGGCCGGCAGCATCAGCGAGGAATGCGAAGGAACCGACACCGGCAACGGCAGCGCGCGTTTGGCGCCCTTTTCTTTCGCCAGCACCATCGCGCGCTCGACCGCCGTGCGGCTGCCGGCAATCACCACCTGACCAGGCGAATTGAGATTGACCGCTTCGACCACGTCGCCGGCTGCCGCCTCCAGGCACACGGCCCGTACAATGTCATCGTCGAGGCCGAGGATCGCCGCCATCGCGCCGCTGCCCTCGGGTACTGCCGCCTGCATCGCCTCGGCGCGGAAGCGCACCAGCTTGACGGCATCGGGGAAGCTCAGCGCGCCCGCCGCGACAAGCGCGGCATATTCGCCAAGGCTGTGCCCGGCCAGCCACTCGGGCTGCGGTCCGCCCATCGCCTGCCACACGCGCCAGGTCGCGATATCGGCGGCGAGCATGGCGGGCTGCGTGTTGACGGTCTGGTTCAGCGCGTCGGCCGGCCCTTCGCTCACGAGCGTCCACAGGTCCTGACTCAACGCGTCGGAGGCTTCGGAAAAGATGAGGCGCACTTCAGGTCGCGCGGCGAGGCCCTGCAGCATGCCGACCGATTGCGAGCCTTGCCCGGGGAATACGAAAGCCAGTTTCATCGGGTTCATTCCTTAATACTTCAGGAGCACGGAGCCCCATGTGAAGCCGCCGCCGAAAGCTTCCATCATCACGGTTTGGCCGCGCTTGATGCGGCCGTCGCGCACCGCCACATCGAACGCCAGCGGCACCGAGGCGGCCGAGGTATTGCCATGGCCGGCGACAGTGGTCACCACGTTGTCCATGCTCATGCCGAGCTTCTTCGCGGTGGCAGCAATGATGCGGATGTTGGCCTGGTGCGGCACCAGCCAGTCGATATCGGATTTCTGCAGGCCATTGGCTTCCAGCGTCTCGTCGACAATGCGGTCGAGCGTATTGACTGCCATCTTGAACACGGCGTTGCCTTCCATGCGCATCAGCGCGGGCTCTTTCATGCCGGTCGAGGCGCCGCTGGTGGTGCGCAGCAATTCCTTGTGACGGCCGTCGGCGTGGATATGGGTCGCGATGATGCCGGGTTCGGTCGATGCGCCCAGCACCAAAGCGCCGGCGCCGTCGCCCCACAGAATGCAGTTGCCGCGGTCGTTCCAGTCGGTAATGCGCGACAGGGTTTCGGCGCCGACCACCAGAACGTATCTGGCCGCACCGGTTTTGATGAACTGGTCGGCCACGCTCAAGGCGTAGATAAAACCGCTGCACACCGCCTGCAGGTCGAACGCGGGCCTGCCGTTGGTCATACCGAGCTTGGACTGCATGATGCAGGCGGTGCTGGGAAACACCAGATCGGGCGTGGTGGTGGCAACCAGCAGCAGGTCGATGTCATCGATTGCCAGGCCTGCCGCATCGAGCGCGGCACGCGCCGCCTCGACGCCCAGATCGCTGGTGAACTCGCCTTCGGCGGCGATATGCCGTTCGCGGATGCCGGTGCGATCAACGATCCATTGATCGTTGGTCTCCACCAGTTTTTCGAGATCGGCGTTGGTCAGGATGCGGGCCGGAAGATAGCTGCCGGTGCCAAGAATGCGGGAATAGGTCAAGCGGCTACCCGTTGAATAAGTTGAATCTGGTCGCTGATGCGCTCCAGCACTTTGTTGCGGACTTCGTCGCTGGCGGTCTCGATCGCATGCTCGAATGCATAGCGGTCGGCCGAGCCGTGGCTTTTCACCACCACGCCTTTCAGTCCCAGCAGGGTGGCGCCATTGTAGCGGCGCGGATCGAGCCGCTGTTTGAAGGCCTTCAGCACCGGAAGCGCGATCAGGCCGGCAATGCGGCTCAGCAGGTTGCGCTTGAACTCGGCCTTGAGCGTGGTGGATATCATCTTGGCCAGGCCTTCGGAGGCTTTCAGCGTGACGTTGCCGACAAAGCCGTCGCACACCACCACATCGGTGGTGCCCTTGAAAATGTCGTCGCCCTCGACGTTGCCGTAGAAGTTCAGGTGGCTCGCGCGCAGCAGTTCGGCGGCCTGCTTCACCACTTCATTGCCCTTGATGTCTTCCTCGCCGATGTTCAGCAGGCCCACGCTCGGGTTCGTCCGGTGCTCGACGGCCGATACCAGCATCGCGCCCATGACGCCGAACTGCAGCAGGTGTTCGGCCGTGCAGTCGACGTTGGCGCCCATGTCCAGCACCAGCGCATGCCCCTTGATCGTCGGCATCACGGCCGCAATGGCGGGACGGTCGATGCCGGGCAGGGTTTTGAGGACGAAGCGCGCGGTCGCCATCAGGGCACCGGTGTTGCCGGCCGACACGCAGGCGTCGGCCTCGCCGGACTTGACGAGGTCGATGGCAATGCGCATGGAGGAGTCTTTTTTGCCGCGCAGCGCCAGCGCGGGCGCCTCGTCCATCGCAACCACTTGGCTGGCGTGGCGCACGATCAGACGGGGGCCGGGTGTGGCACGGCGCGCCTTGAGCTCGGCGGCGATGACGTCCTGCGGCCCGACCAGAATGACACCCAGGTCGGGGTAGCGCGCAAGACAACGGATCGCCGCCGGGATGGTGACATGCGGGCCGTGATCGCCCCCCATGACATCAATGGCGACTGTGATGTTTCTCATACAGCCGGAAGCGTGGGCTGAATCAAGCGCGCCAGGCCGTCTAATGACTGCAGCGCAGCGCGCCAGGGAATTATTCGCCTTTGGCCTTGACGACCTTGCGGCCACGATAAAAGCCGTTGGGGCTGATATGGTGACGCAGATGGGCTTCGCCCGTGGTCGGCTCGACGGCCAGCGGCGGGTTGGTCAGAAAATCGTGCGAGCGGTGCATGCCACGCTTGGACGGGGACTTTTTGTTCTGCTGGACTGCCATTTCTTGCTCCTAAAAAAATTTCGTGTGCCCCTCAGACGGGGCATTCACCTTCTGCGTGCATCGCTGCCAACGGCAGGCTCAACAACACTTCATCCTCAACCAGATCGACCAGGTTCAGCGTCTCGCCGATCAGGATCGCATCGCTGTCGGGCAACGCATCCAGCCGTTCCAGCTCCGCTTCGTTGCGCGCCAGGTG
>JAKACL010000012.1 GCA_021821425.1 Pseudomonadota bacterium | reverse complement strand
GGAACATGTCCGCACCTCCACGCAGTTCATGGCCGTGCTCTACCAGGAATCCGCCAACTTCCAGCGCGCCGACATCGCCTGGGTCGCGATCCTCTGCGCCGGCAGCCTGGCTGCCGCGGCTGCGCTGGCGTGGCGCATCGACGTCAACATGTTCTCGATCTACCACTTCTACCGCCAGCGGCTGGTGCGCTGCTATCTCGGCGCTTCGCGCTGCAAGGTGCGCTCGCCGCATCCCTTCACCGGATTCGACCCACGCGACGATCTCAAGCTTGCTGATCTCTGCAGCGCCCCCCTGGGCAAGCCGCAGTGCCAGCGCCCCTATCCCATCCACAACACCGCGATGAACCTGGTCGCCGGCAAGCAGCTCGCTTGGCAGGAACGCCGCGCCGCCGCGTTCGCCTTCACCCCCATGGTGGCCGGCTACAGCTTCACGCTGCCCGACGAAAAGGGTCAGCTGCTCAGTCATTACCGACCCACATCCGACTACATGGAAGGCGTGTGGATGGGTTCGGCGATGGCGATTTCCGGCGCCGCCGCCTGTCCCAACATGGGCTATCACAGTTCGCCCGCGCTGACCTTCCTGATGACCGTATTCAACGTCCGCCTCGGCCACTGGAGTCCCAACCCGGCCAGCGAGCCGCACTGGAAGAAGCACGATCCGCCGTTTGGCGGGACCTATCTGCTGAAGGAACTGTTCGGCCACACCGACCATGACTCGCCGTTTATCTACCTGTCGGACGGCGGCCATTTCGAAAATCTCGGCATTTACGAACTGGTGCGACGGCGCTGCACCTGCATCGTCGTCGTCGACGCCGGCGAGGATGGCAAGAACCATTTCGAGGACCTCGGCAACGCCATCCGCAAGTGCTACGCCGACTTCGGCGTGACCATCGACATCCATGCCGAAGACCTGGAAAACGGCTACTCGGCCGTCGGTCGTGTGGTCTATCCGCCGCGCGCGGGCAGCACGGATGCGCCGACCGAAGCCTGCCTGATCTACATCAAGCCCAACCTCACCGGCACCGAACCCGCCGACCTGTTGAATTACAAGTGCACCCACCCCGGCTTCCCGCACGAATCGACCCAGGACCAGTGGTTCGACGAATCGCAGTTCGAGAGCTACCGCAAGCTCGGGCACCACACCGGCAAGGCGGTGTTCGAGGCGGTGCTGATCGAGGCCGCGCAGCGCCAGGAATTGGCCGCCGACAATGGGCCGCTGCTGCCGTGGATGTGCGAAATCCTGCGCGAGCGACGCAATGAACTGGCTTGAAAACATATCCCCCTTGACTGGGTTTCAGGACTGTCCGTCCTGCTGACAGGAGCGCCCCATGAAAGCATCGACCTGGCTTGTTGGCATCTTGAGCATTTCAACCCTCGTCCTGTTCGCCTGGTTTGCCCAGCAACCCGATGCTGCGCGCGCCACCCCGTCGCCTGCAGCGGACCGGATGCAAAACGCGCTGGCACCCGCCGAGCCCGCTCCGCTTTCTGCGCTGCCGGGTGCGGCGTCGCCCTATACCGATGCCGGCTTCCACGCAGGAGAAGCGGGTCTTACGCCCTCGGCGCGCGCCGGGCGCGAAATCTGGTTCAAGGCCACCGCCGGCAATGCGCGCTTCCACACCTACAGTTTCCAGCAGCGCGTCACCGCCTTGATCGACTGGTACGGCGTGCTGCGCGGCGACGCCCGCGACACCCGCTTCCGGACCTGGGGCCTGATCAACGACCCCGGCTGCTGCACCCCGGGATCGGACGGCTGCCCGGCCAAAAGCTACGAGGAAACCTATGGCTTCGACTGGTGCCCGGGCGACGACACCCTGCTGAAATTCGTCGGCAAACCCGGCTACCGCGATCCCGCCTGCGATTTCAAGGACGCCGCCGCCGACGCGGGCGATCCCGACGGCCACCAGCAGGGGCGCGAGGACAGCTGCCATCTGGCGTTCGGCACTTCCACCGGCGCACTCGGCTTCCGCAAGTTTCCCAACCCGCGTTTCGATGCGGCGGTGTGGAAGCAGGTCAATGGCGGCCTCGGCAGTTGGGAAGGCTACCACCGCAAGCTGTCGGACGATCCCGCCCGCGCCGACCACAAGGTGCGCAAACTGGCCGATGCCTCGATCGAACCGCCCTTCCTGATCGGCACCGCGTGCGCGTCATGCCACGTCGCGTTCAACCCGGCCAACCCCCCGCTCGACCCCGAGCATCCGAAATGGGAAAACCTCTCGGGCCTGGTCGGCAACCAGTACATCCGCGTCTCCGAGGTGCTGATTTCCGGCATGCCGCGCAACGACCTGCTGTGGCAGATTTTTTCGCATGCGCGCCCCGGCACCTCCGACACCTCGGCGATTCCAAACGACCAGGTCAACAACGCCGGCACCATCAATGCGCTGATCAACACCGCGCAGCGGCCGGTGTTCCCGGGCGAAAAGGTCAACCGCTGGCGCAAGGCGGCGTCCTGCCCCGCGGGTGCGAATGAATCCACCTGCTGGTGCGAACCCGGCAAACCCGGCAAATGCTGGGAAAAAGGCGTCAAGACCGAAACCGTCCACCACATCCTCAAGGGCGGCGGCGACTCGATCGGCGCGCTCGGCGCGATCCAGCGCGTGTATTTCAATATCGGCTCGTGCGCCGAGCAGTGCTGGCTCAACCACCTGACCGACCTGCGGCAGCTCGACCCGAAAGCGCGCAACTTCGGCCAGACGCCGTTCGACATCGGCCAGTGCCGACGCGATTGCCCCAACTTCCGCGCAGTGGAAGACCGCCTGCAGAATGTGCTCGATTTCTTTCTGACCGCGCCCGAAGGCCAAGCCCGCGACCTTGTCGAGGCGCGCGCCAACCAGCTGGAGACGGCATATACCGAAACCGAACTGGTGCGCGACCTCGAACGCGAATTCGGCAAGGATGCGGTGTCGCGCGGCCAGCAGGTGTTCGTCGCCAACTGCGCGCGCTGCCATGCCAGCGGCAAGGCACCGTTCGAGACCGTCGATTTCCGTGCGCTCGACAGCAAGAGCGGCCTGCGCGCCGACTGGCTCGGCAACGACGTGCCCATCCCGGTCACCGAAGTCGGTACCTACCGCTGCCGTTCGCTGCATTCCAATCATATGCGCGGCCACGTCTGGGAGCAGTTCGCCAACGAGGACTACCACGCGCGGCCGACCGTGTCCGGCCTGCTCGAGCCGCACGACGGCGGCCGCGGCTACTACCGCAACGTCTCGCTGTTGAACCTGTGGGCGCACGCGCCCTTCCTGCACAACAACGCGGTCGGTCCCGAACTGTGCGGCTGGGGCGGCGACCCGTCGAATCCCAACGAGCTCTACCGCTCCAGCTACGTCGATACCAGCCTGCCTGGCAATCCGCCACTGGCGAAGGACAAACAGCCAGCGTGCTGGACCTACGACCCCTCGGTCAATGGCCGCTTCCAGCTCTATGTCGCCTCGATGCAGGACCTGCTGAATCCGGCCAAGCGCATTCCCAAGGCGACCAAAGTCGACGAGGACATCGTGCTCGACATCGGCCCGCGCATCTTCGACGGCAAGGAGGAGAAACGCCTGGTCGGCTTCACCGTGCGGGTGCCGGCCGGCGCCACTGCGGGCAACGTCGGCAACTTCCGCCACAAGGATTTCATCGTCGACCTGATTCGCGCCCGGCTCAAGCCCAAGGAACTCGAGGCCCGGCTCGCCACCGTGCTGCCTGCGGACGAGGCCGGCAAACTCGCCGCCGAAATGCAGTCCATCGGCCAAGCCATCGTCTCCGACCCCGACCGCCTGGTCGAAGTGGTCAAGGAGGCGCGCGCCCGCACCCCGGCGCTGTGGCAGGTCTATTCCTCGTGCACGGCGGAAATCGAAAACGACGGCCATCGCTTCGGTGAGGATCTGTCCGACGCCGACAAGAACGCACTGATCGCCTTTCTGGCGACGCTGTAAAGGAGCCCATCATGAACACACGCCTGGTACTGCTCGCCGCCGCACTGATGCTGCCCCTGTCGGGCTGCGACAAGTTCAACGACTGGTTCGGCAGCAAACCCGATATTGCCTTCGCCCCTTATGGCGAGGATTACGCCAGCAAGCCGGACTTCGCCCAGGTTGAATACGCCCACCCGATCCCGCTCGCGGAACTGGTCCGGATCACGCCCAAATACCTCGCCGGCCTGAACCAGGAAGAACTCGACCAGCTGTATGCGCGGCTCGGCTCGGGTCCGATTCCGGACGGCCCGTTCGACGGCGAAATCGTGTTCCCACGCGGCAGCTCGGGCAAGCTGCGCGCGGCTGAAATCGTCGGCGGCCTCAAGGGCCTGGGGGTGAACTTCAAGGGCAAGATGCTCGAGACCGCGGGCGAAGCACTATGGAAGGGAAAGGTGTTCTACCGCGAACAGAAAGTGCTGCGCAACCGCATCCAGGACCTGGCCGTGCTGCGCCCGGTGATCGGCACCGGCGACATCCCCAAGATCGACGTCGACGGCCGCGACGCCTGGCTCTTGTTCCCGGCCAAGCTCTATTGCGGACAAAGCCTGATCGACTCGCGCCGCGAATCCATCATCATCGACTACGCCTTTACCGACGAAATCGCCGGCTACCGCGAAAACCCGGATTTCCTTGCCGGGCGGCGCGGCCTCAAGGTGCGCGACGAGATCCGCATGGTGCGGCCCGGCCTCTATCTCGGCCGCGCCTATATGGATCACGCCTTCATCCTCAACTTCGTGCTCTACAGCAAGGACGTCGACAAGGCCGGCCGCGCCGAATTCGAAACCGGCCAGATCCGCGACGATTGCTGGCCCGGCACGCAGAAACGGGTGCTGGCGACCCGCTAGGGCCATGAAGCCGGCCTGGCTCACGATCATGCTCGCCGCCTCGCTCGCATCGCTTCCGGCGCACGCCACCGGCGACCTGCCGCCGGTGGGCCACTCGCGCTTCGATCAACTGGTCGGCGACAAGCCGGTGCCGTATCCCTTCGCCCGCTTGCTGCGCAGCATCAACCGTCAGATGCGCACCGATGCCGGTGGCCTGCCGCCGCTCAAGGTCACGCTGATCCCGCTCGGCCGCTCGCTGCAGCGCGACGCCGGTGCGCCCGACTTCTTTCATTTTCCGCGCGTGGTCGCCGCCGCCGACGGCGATGCGCTGCCCGGCATCGCGCCGCTCAAGGATCGCCTGTTCCTCGCTTATCACGAAAAAGGCGGCGTGATCGAGGTCATCAGCTACAACGATGCCGCCGGCCGCTTCGAATTCCAGGTGGTGCGCAACTATCGAACCGGCAAGACGCCGCAGCTGTTCTATGCGCGGCGCCGCCTGTGCGTGTCGTGCCACCAGAATGCCGCACCGATTTTCGCCCGCCCGCTGTGGGACGAAACGCCGGCCAATCCGGCCATCGCCCGGCGCCTGCGCGAAGCCCGGCGCGACTTCTACCAGGTGAGGCTGACCGGCACCGACATCGCCTATTTCATCGACAACGCCACCGACCGCGCCAACCTGTTTTCGGTCTGGCAACAGCTGTGGCTGACGGGATGCGGCAACGGCGCCGCGGGCGACCGCTGCCGCCTCGAGGCCTTCGCGGCCGCACTCGACTATGCCCGCAACAGGACGCTGCCGGCGCCGTCCAGCCTGCCGACGCTGGCGCGCAACTGGAAACAACGCTGGCCCAATGGACTGACCATTCCCAACCCCGACCTGCCCAATCGCGATCCGCTGGCGGCCTTGCCCGACACTGCGCACGACCCGCTGCTGCTGCGCCCGCCGCTCGCAACCTGGCACGCGCCGGACAGGACGGCCTTCGTCGTCGGCCTGGCGGGCATGCTCGATGCCGCCACGGTGAAGCAGTGGGCGCACGCCGATATTGCCGCGCCGCTCGAACGCCTGCTGGCCCGCGGCGTGTTGGCGGCGCGTCCGTTCAGCCACACGCTGGTCGAAGACCTGCTGGCCGAACTCGGCACGTCGCGCCGGCCTGCGCGCATCGCGTTGCCACCGGCGCGCCCCGAACCGCAGCTGCAGGAAAACGCCGCGCATATCCCGTTTCGCGTCCACTGCGCCAGTTGCCACGACACCACGTTGCCGCATCCGCCGAATTTCCTGCACGGCAGTCCGGCCGCGGTCGAAGCCCAATTGACGCATTGCGCGGCGCGCATTTTTGTCCGCCTGAGCATGGCCGAGACGCCGTCCGCCGCACGCGGCACCACGCCGATGCCGCCGCCCGCTGCACTCGCCAGCCGCGGCATTCCGCCGCATCAATGGGCGCGGTCGTCCGAGCTTGCCGCGTTGAAACGCAGCATCGAGACTCGCCTCGGCGACCTGCCGCGCGCCGACCTGCTGAAGCGGCCCTACGCCCAGCTGCCGCCCTGCCTGCCCCCCTCCCGCTACGTGGAGCGCACGCCATGAGCCCCTCTGCTTCCTCCTGCGTCCTCTGTCGCACGCTGCTGTGGTCGCTGCTTGCGCTGCTCGTACTCTTCGCCTTCGGTGCCGCCATACGTTTCCTGCCCGACCGCCCGGTGACCTACGACGATCCGGTCGAGCATTTCAAGTACGGCTCCACCGGCGGCGAGCGCAACATGGGCTTTCCTTACTGGATCTTCCAGGTGCTGCCCGAGGTCTGCCCCGACCTGTTGCCAGGCAAGGGCTATCAATCGCTCGGCTTCATATTCGAGCCCGGCCGCGATCTGCCGGTCGGCATGTCGAAGCGGCGGCATCTGGGCATCGACCGCGTCTTTCTCAACTGCGCGGTGTGCCACACCGCCACCGTGCGCACCGCGCCCGACGCCAAGCCAATGCTGGTCTCCGGCATGCCGGCCCATCAGCTGAACCTGATGGGATTCCAGAAATTCGTCCAGGCCTGCGTCAACGACCGCCGCTTCACGCCCGCGCAGGTGGTGCCGCGCATCGCCGAAAAAGCCGGCGGCCTCGGCCTGCTCGACACGCACGTCATCTACCCGGTCGGCATCCACCTGATGCGCGACGGCGTCGCCGGCCTGACCGGGCGGCTACGCTTCATCCACCTGCAGGCCGACTGGGGGCCGGGCCGGGTCGACACCTTCAATTCGGCGAAAGCCATTTTCGGCGTGCCGTTCGAAAAACTGTCGCCCGAAGAACTCATCGGCGTCGCGGATTTCCCCGCGATCTGGAACCAGGCGAAGAAGCAGGACATGCAGCTGCACTGGGACGGCAACAACAGCCGCGTCGAGGAACGCAACCTGTCGGCCGCCTTCGGCACCGGCGCCACGCCGCGGCTGATCGACCACGATGCCATCGCCCGCATCGAAGCCTGGCTCGCCACCGCCGAACCGCCCGCGTTCGACCGCCACTTTCCCATCGATCGCGCGCTGGCCAACCGCGGCGCGCGCATCTACATGCAACGCTGCGCCGCCTGCCATGGCAAAAGCGGCAGCGATTTTTCCGGCGCCGAGGTCGGCAAGCTCACGCCGATTGCCGCCATCGGCACCGACCGCGGGCGCCTCGATTCCTACACGTTCGAACTCGCGCAGAACCAGGGCATGCTGTATTCGGCCGATCCGGAACGCCGCTTCCGCCACTTCCGCAAGACCTGGGGCTACGCCAACGCTCCGCTCGACGGCCTCTGGCTGCGCGCGCCCTACCTGCACAACGGTTCGGTGCCCACGCTGTGGGACCTGCTGCAGCCCGCGAGCAAGCGCCCGAAAATCTTCTACCGCGGCAACGACCTCTACGACCCCAAACACCTCGGCTTCGTCGCCGACCGGCCCGCAAGCCAGGGCACGCCGCTGTTCGCCTTCGATACCCGCATGCCCGGCAACGGCAACGCCGGCCACGAAGGCGCGGCCTACGGCACCACGCTGCCGGACGCCGACAAGTGGGCGCTGCTCGAATACCTGAAGACATTTTAGGGCGTGTTCACACGCCCGAAGGAGCCTGTCATGAAGTCTCTTTGCCGCTGTCCGCGCTGGTTGAAAATCACCGCCCTCGTCGTGCTGATTCTCGGCGGGGTGCTGGGCTATGTCGGCTGGGACCGCTTCCTGCGCGACCACGGCGCCGCGCAGTTCGACAATCCGGACGACCGCTTCAAGTACGGCTCGATGGGCGCGGAAAACGACGCCGGCATTCCCTACTGGATTTTCTACGTGCTGCCGCGCGTCTTCCCCGACAAGCTGCCCAAGCCCGGCATCGGCTACAGCAGCTTCGGCGTGGTGTGGGAACAGGGGCAGGAGCTGCCGGTGGGCTTTTCCAAGCGGCGCATCGGCTTCGACCGCGTCGCCAACACCTGCGCCGCCTGCCACGTGGCGAGCTACCGCAGCCGGCCCGACGAGACGCCGACCCTGGTCGTCACCGGCCCCAACCACACGCTCGACCTCGAAGCCTTCTTCCGGTTTTTGGTCGACTGCGCCAGGGACCCGCGCTTCAACGCCGACACCCTGATGGCGGAAATCAATCTCGCGGCCGACCTCGATTTCATCGACCGCCTGGCTTACCGTTACCTGATCATCCCGATCACCAAGAAACGCCTGACCGAACGTGAGGCGCAGTTCGAGTGGATCTATCGCAGCGACTTTCCCGAGTGGGGACGCGGCCGCGACGATGCGATGAACCTGACCAAGTACTTCATGATCCGCTGGCCGATGGACGACAGCTTCGGCCCCACCGACATGCCCTCGGTGTGGAACCTGAAGAAATACGCCCACGATAAAGGCCACCGGATGAACTTCGCCGGCGATTCGCACGACGTGTATTCGGTCGTCATCGACTCGGCATTGGGCTTGATGGGCGCTGCGCCCAAGGACACCGACGCCTTCCTCGCCCACATCGACTGGCTGGTCGATTATTTGAAGACCACTCCCGCACCGAAATATCCCTTCCCCATCGATACCACCCTCGCCGCGCGCGGCAAGGCCTTGTTTGATACCCACTGTGCGGTCTGCCATGCCAGCGCGCTCACCGGCACGATCATTCCCCTGAGCGAAATCGGCACCGACCGCGGCCGCATCGACACCTGGGGCAAGCAGGCCGCGATCGAGGCCAACAAGGTGGTCAGCGACATGGGCATCGAGCGGCGCGGCCTGGTCGAGGCGCCGCTGACCGGCTACGTTGCGCAGTTCCTCGACGGCATCTGGCTGCGCGCCCCCTACCTGCACAACGGTTCGGTGCCGACGCTGGCCGACCTGCTGACGCCGCCGGCACAGCGTCCGCAGCTGTTCTGGCGCGGCTACGACGTCTACGACCCGGTGCGGGTCGGCTTCGTCGTCCAGGGCGCAGCAGCCGAACGCGCCGGCACCCCGCTCGACACCCGGTTGCGCGGCAACGGCAACCAGGGCCATGACTTCGGCACCGGCTTGCCGGACGCCGACAAGTCCGCGCTGCTGGAATACCTGAAAACCTTCTGACTCCGGAGCCTCTGTCATGACCCTCACCCGCCGTGCTGTCTGCTTGCTGGCTGGAAACCGGCGTGATGGATGCTTTCTGCGAGCAGTAGGGCGACCAATGACTCCACTTCAATCCTGACAGGACCGTCCCAATGGCCAATAAAACCTCCCCCTCCCACTCGGACCGCCCGCTCAGGACCAGCGCCGAAAAAGCCACCCGCCAGCGCCTCGACGCGTTCCCCGACCGCATCGATCTGCGCGACTGGTTTTATCAGCCAGCGCTGATTTCGCTGCCCGATTCGCTGGTGAGTTGCGCGTTCATCAAGCCGAACATGATTCTCGACCAGGGTCGCGAAGGCGCCTGCACCGGTTTTGCGCTGGCGGCCGTGGTGAACTTCCTGCGCGCCAGGCAGAAGCGGGCCGCGATCGTCAGCCCGCGCATGCTGTATGAACTGGCGCGCCGCTACGACGAATGGCCTGGAGAGGACTACGAAGGCTCGTCCGCGCGCGGCGCGATCAAGGCCTGGTCGAAGCACGGCGTGTGTCTGCGTTCGGCGTGGAAGCACGACCAGCATGGCATCACGCACATGAGCGACGCCATCATCCAGCAGGCGATGGCGACGCCGGGCGGCGCGTATTACCGCATCCGCCCCTACAACGTGCGCGACATGCACACCGCGCTGAAGGAAACCGGCATTCTCTACGCCACGCTGATGGTGCACGCGGGCTGGGCCAATCCGGGCGGCGGCAAGGCCGACAAGCCGGTGCCGGTCAGCTACGTGCACCGCGGCCGCAAGACCACGCTGAAGCTGCCGGTGATCAAGCGCAGCGGCAGCGCCGACGGCGGCCATGCCGTCGCCCTCGTCGGCTACACCCCGCAGGGCTTCATCGTCCAGAACTCCTGGGGGCCGGACTGGGGCGCCGGCGGCTTTGCGCTATTGCCCTACGAAGACTTTCTGATGCACGCCACCGACGTCTGGGTCGCGCAGCTCGGCGTGCCGGTGACGATGGACCTGTGGGCCGACGACAAGAACATCGACACCTCCGGCCTGCAGCGCACCAGCCGCACCATCCCGCTGTCCGAGATCCGGCCCTACGTCATCAACGTCACCAACAACGGCGAGCTGTCGGACAACGGCGAGTACTGGACCACCGAATCCGACATCGAGCGCCTGTTCAGCGAGACCATTCCCGCCAAAACCCGCGGCTGGAAAAAACGCCGCATCCTGCTCTACCTGCACGGCGGCCTCAATTCCGAGTCCGGCTGCGCCAAGCGCATCATCGGCATGCGCGACGTCATGCTGGAAAACGAGATCTACCCGCTGCACGTCATGTGGGAGAGCGATTTTCTTTCCAGCGTCGCCGGCCTGTTCAAGGACCTGTTCACCGAGGCCGACAAGCTCGCCGGCGGCGGTTTCCTGGAAAACCTGACCGAGGCCAAGGACCGTGTGCTCGAACTCACGCTCGCCCGGGTCGGCCACCGGCTGTGGGGCGAGATGAAGGAAAACGCCCAGCTGGCGTCCGTCCACCCGCACAACATCGGCGGCATCCAGCTGGTCGCGCAGTACGTCGCACTGGCCAAGCAGAAACTGGACAAGGCCGACAAGACCGGCTGGGAGCTGCACATCGTCGGCCATTCGGCGGGCAGCATCTTCGCCGCCCATGCCATGCCGCTGCTGTCCAACCTGGGGCTCCCGCTGAAAAGCGTGCAGTTCCTCGCCCCCGCGATCCGCACCGACACCTTCAAGCAGCTGTTGCTGCCCGGGCTGGCCGCGGGGGATATTCCGCTGCCGACGCTCTATCTCCTGTCCGACAAACTGGAACGCGGGGACTGCGTCGGCCCCTATGGAAAATCCCTGCTCTATCTCGTCTCCAATGCCTTCGAAGGCAGGCGCGAGGTGCCTATACTGGGGATGCACGCCTGCCTCGAAGCCGACGCCCAGCTCGCCAAGCTGTTCAGCGGACAGGTCGACGGCCGCCCGGCGCTGGTGGTCTCCCAGGGCATCCCGGTCGACCCCGCCCAGGAGCTCGCCGCCGTCAAGCAGGGCGCCTCCGTCAGCCACACCCACGGCGGCTTCGACAACGACTGCACCACGATGAACTCGGTGCTCACCCGCGTGCTCGGCAGCGCGCCGAAAATGCTGTTCACCGCGCGCGACCTGCATTACTGAGTCCACGGGAGCCTTCATGCCCACTGACTTTTCCGCCCTGATCGACACGGTGCTGGTGCTGGCCGGCCTGGCGCTGGTGGCCACCGGACTGGTGATGTTCGTCTATAGCAAGACCAGCACGCAGGCGTCGTCGGTCGAGGCCTTCGGCATCAAGCTCAACGTCACCCACCCCTCGCTGATTCTGGTTCTGGCCGGCGTCGGCCTGATGCTGGCGCCGCGCCTGCTGCCCGGACTGCCCGGCATGCCGGACAAGCCGACGGCCGTCGCCGAAGTGGGCCGCGAATCCCTCGATGCCCGCACCGGTACAAGCCCGGACATATCCCCCTCCGCGAATGCGGCCGACCCGGCCCCGGCAGCCGCCACGCGCCCCGACCCGCCTGCCCCGACCGACACCCCCGGTTCCGCCCCGCCCCTCTCGCCAAGGCCGTATGCCGCCATGCAAAAGCCCGCGCCGGCCACCGCAGCTTCACGTGTCGCCACGGCCCAAACCGCGCCTGCGGCCAGGCCGCGCGTCACCACGTCCGCTGCAGCGCCCAACCCTGAAGCCCCCAAATCCGCAGCGCCTCAGCTCGCACTCGCCCGCCCTGCCGCCGCGCCCGCTCCAGCGGCACCGGCGGAATCGCCGCCGGCAAAACCGGCGCGCCCCGCGCTCGCCTATGCAGCGCAGGGCCTGCCGGCCAACCGTGATTTCTGGTCAGGCGAAACGCGCTCAAGCTATACCCAGCGCATCCAGAGCAGCCTGCAACAAACCGGGCGCGATGTGCTGAAAATGGAGCCGCGCGCGCTGGGGCTGAACGAGCAGGCCTTCGAGGCGTGGTGGAACGAATCGAATCAGCACCCGCGCAGCCGTGAACTGTGCGCTGGCCCGAATGCACCGCGCGCCCTGCTGTCTGCGCGCGTCGAAACGCCTTACAGCCAGTCTTCCATCGAAAGCGCCTATTGGCCTGAACTGAATGTGCGGCTGTTCGACTGCCGCACGCAGCGGGTGTACCGGCAGAAGCGCACCTTGTCGCCGCAAAATGGCGACGCCTGGCCGTTCTCGATCGAACTCAACACCGAGCTCGAGCGCTTCATGCGCACCTACCGCGCTGATCTGACGGATTGATCAATGTACGGCGCGTATCGAGACTCCGTCCAGATTATGCAACTGCATCCTAGGCAGCGCCCCCAAACCGCTGGTCACCGCGCGCGATCTGCGTTACTGAAGGTCGCCCGGGTTTCCAGCGAGATTCATCGAAATCGTTAGGAGAGCAATATGCCCAGTTTATCCGACCCCTCCGATCTGCTGATTTCCGAAGCGCAACGCCTGCCCTTGGCCGAAGTGCTCAATCTTCCGCCTGATCGCATTCTCGGCGTGTCGGCGCAGGCGCTCGCGGCGCTCAATTCGCTTGGCGTACACAACGTGTTTGACCTCGCGATGTCGAGCATCTTCAATGCCGCGGTGCAGATCGAAGATGCCGCCGACAATCCAGGCAATGCGATGAACCGCTTCGGGCGGCCGATTTCCGACTTGTTGAAGCCTGGCATCTCGGGAACGATCGCGGTCCCCGACCTGCGCAACGCCTCGCTGGATATCCTGGCGGGCATCGACGACGCGCCGGCAGTGCAGGCCGCGCTCGGCGTCGCCACGGTGCGTGACCTCGCGGTATACCCGCCGTTTCGCGCGGCGCGCGATATCCTGAACCGGGTGTTCTTTCCGGAACAGCTGGATGCATTCGACCCCGAGAGTCCCGCAGACCTCATCCCGAAGTCGGGCGAATTCCCTACCGAACGTGTCCAATATACGTCCCTCGTGCTCGACCAGATCCTGCGTCCGGACAACGCGCCGCCGCTGATCGACCTCGCCGGTCCGGATTTCTCGCCGATCGACGCCGCCCAGGTCGCCGACGCCGATTTCGGCTTCACCACCCTGGGCCTTGGCATGCTTTTGACGCTGAACCAGTCATGGTTCATGCAGGGCGTGACGCTGGGCCACCTGCTGCACAGCATGGCGCTTGCTGCTGGCGAGAGCACGCGCATCGCGGTCATTGACTGGAGCCGGAAAAGCAGCGCTGGGCAGACAGAAGCAATCGGCGAAACCGAGGACCTGAGCCAGGAAACGTCGCGCAACCGCAGCATCAGCGAAGTCACCGAGGCGGTTGCGCGCGAGGCGCAAAGCGGATTCTCGCACACCGAAAGCCAGTCGACGACCAAGCAGGCAGGGGCGTCGGCCGGGATTTCGATCGGCCCCTTCGGCGGCGGCGCGAGCGCAAGCATTTCCAAGACCACGACCTCGGCCGACAGCTACGCCACCAGCGCTGGCAGCCGCGAAGTCGGCGCCTCGATGCTGCAGAACGCCAGCGACCGTACTCACCAGCACGCCCACGCCGCGCGTACCCGGCGCGCTTCCGTGGTGCGCGAGGTCAGCCAGACCGAGCATGAAAGCGTGTCGACCCGCGTCATCACCAATTACAACCACATGCACGCGCTCACCGTGCAGTATTACGAGGTGCTGCAGATCTACCGCACCGAAACCTCGCTCACCCGCTGCGACCGCGTGGTGTTCGTCCCGTTCAAGCTGATCGACTTTTCCAACGTCGATCTGCTGCGGCGCTTCCGCGGCGCGCTGATCGATGCCGCGCTCACGCCCGCGGTGCACGACGCCCTGCTGAATTTCGACACGCTCGAACTGGCTCCCGAGCGGCGGGTCGTCTTCCCCGGCCTCGGCGGATCGATCACCGACGTGCTGGCCAATCCGCGCGTCGTCACGCGGCGCGTGCTGCTCGCCCGCCGGCGCGACGAGGAAACCGGGGGCGAGCCGACCGAACCCGAGGTCGACGACGAACCCGAGCCGCCGCGCCCGCCGCGGCCCCCGCTGCCCGACGACGTCGCCGACACGCTGTGGGACACTGCCGCCTCCAAGCTCTCGTCGTTCTTCAAGACGAGTTCGGTGCGACGCGGCTCGCAGTCGCTGTTCGTGCCCTCCGACGTGCGCATCGAGGAAGGCGCGGTGCAGAGCCCGGTGCGTGCGATCAAACTCGCATTTTTCCTGCGCGACGGCACCCGCATTGTCGATCTGTCGTCCAGCATCGCGATGTCGGAAGTCGATCGCATCGCAATCGCCGGCAGCGACCCCGCGGCCGACGTCGCCGCTACCGGCGTGCTCGCGCTGTCGCGCAACGGCATCGTGTTTCCGCTGGAACTGCCGACCGTGACTGTGGCCAAGGGCGCCACGGAAACCAGGCTGATCGACGTCCGCGCCGCCGGCGCCGACGTCAACCTGTTGCAGCACCTGGCCGACAACCGCCTGCACTACAGCCAGGCGGTGTTCCGCAGCCTCGACCCGGCGATGATCGCTGGCCTGCTGTCGCCGTTCCGCATCACGCTCAACGGCGAGCAGTTCCCGCTGGTGCAGGTGGCCGAGCCGACTCCGCTGCGCATCGTCGGCAATGCGCTGGCGTTCAAGATCAACACCGACCCCGTCAACGATGCCGAATGGCGGCAGTTCATGGCCGACCGCGGGCTGACCATCGGCCAGGCCAAGGTCGACATCGTGCCGCTGTCGAGCGGCGGCATCTTCGCCGAAGCGGTGCTGGGGCGCTTCAACTGCGCCGAGCGGCTCGACCTGTCGCGCTTCTTCAACTGGCAGGATTCGCCGATCCCCATCCAGCCGACGGACATCGCGGCAATCCAGACCGGCACGCGCGCGCAGGCGGAGAACCTCACGCCAGGACAGTTCAGCGCGCCGCTGGTCAACATCACGCCCTTCGGCGCGTTGCCCGACCCGACCGGGCTTGGCGGCGCGCTCGCCGCAATCCAGAACGGCAATATGTTCCGCGACATGAGCGGTCTGGCCGACACCATCAAGCTCGCCACCGAGACCGCCAAGCTCTCGGCGGCGGGCGCGACCGCAGTCGGCGCGCAGGCGAGTGAAAACCTCAAGACCTCGGTCAGTGCCGACACCGAGCGGCGCAAGATCGCGGCCGACCTCGAGAAGGCCAAAGTGCAGGCCGCCACCGATCTGGAAAAGGCCAAGCTCGGCAAGTCGATCCAGGACAAGAACATCACCGAGGCCGGCGCGATCGTCAACAAGGAAGAAGAACTGAAGAAAAAACAGCAGGAAACGGCCAGGAAGGAGAGCGGGAGCAGCGGTTCCGCGGGCGGGAGCTCAGGCGGAACGGGCAGCTCCGGTGGCGGCAGCGCGGGAGGTGGCAGTACAGGCGGCGGAGGCGCGAGCGGAAGCGGACGCACTGCGCCACCTGCATCTGTTGCGCCCGCCAGCACCGGCAACGCCGCGCTCGACCGGATCATCGGCAACGACCAGACGCTGCGTCCCTTCATCGGCCTGTCGCCCGATTCTCCGGTGCCCACGCCTGCGGTCACCGCGGAGGGCGTGCCGCTGCAGGAATGGGATTTCTACGGGTCCTTCCTGCTTCTTTCGCGGGCAACCGCGATCGACGAGCCCGAGCTGGCATCGACTGCCGACATCGAGGAGATGATTTCGAAGGACCTGTTCAAGCTCAATGTCGACAACGTGCCGTCATTGTTGCTCGGCGATCGCAGCCTGCTCGGCGGTTTCGACAATCTGCTGCTGTCGCTTTCCCTCGTCCCCGCGGGGAGCGTCCGGACCCTCAACATCATCGCGCACTGCACAAGCGTATTCCGCCTCGATTTTGCGGTCGACTTCATCTACACGAAAGGCGGCGAGTTCATCGAACACGAGCTTCGTGAAGATCCCCAGCGGCCTTTCCAGAATGTCGATCTGGCAGATCTGTCCACGCTGCTCGCCACCCCTGAATTCAGTGTGCGCGGCGTACCGGTCAAGCTCGCCGAGGTGCGCAAGGCCTTTCCGGTCGACGCCGAGGTACACGTCTTCAACATGTCCAACCCTCTGCGCGAGGATTTTCTGCAAACGATCGCGAACGTGTTTCAGGTGCGCGCAAGTGGATTCACGGAGAAACCCGTCCGGGTCCAGGCGACGTTCATTGGCGAAAGCGAAGGCGGTGAAGCCATTCTTTCGAAGAAGATCGATATCGGTTTCGCCGGCGATCCGGTCACCACGCAGGTCGACTTCTTCGCCCATCTGCTGCAGGAGGATCGCGCGCGCACCGGCTTGTTCACGGCGTTCCCCAGGCGGGGCTGATCTTTTCAGTCACCGAAACGAGGGGTTCGAATCCGGATGCGAGCGGCGACTCGACGGGCGCGCGCGCCGGGGGGTCAGCTGACTTCGACGAACTCGAGCGTGTTGGCATCCGGATCGCGGCAGAATAGCGCCGCGCGGCCCGACTTGCTGGCGGTGTATTTCACCCCGGCCGCGTCGAGCCGGCTTTTCAGCGCAGCCATGTCTCCAACGCCCAGCGCAATGTGGCGGTCGCGGCCGCCGTGCTCGGGGCGCACCGACTCGGCGTCCGGATTGTCCAGCCGCATCAGGTGCAGCTGCTGGCCGTTGCCGAGGTCGTACCATTCGCCGGGATACGGCAGGTCGGGACGGTTCGGGCAGGGCGTCAACTGCAGCACCGATTCGTAAAAAACCCGGGCCCGCGCCAGATCGGACACCAGCAGGCCGGCATGCAGCAGCGCCGTGACAGCGCCTGGGTTCAGTTCAGCCATCGGTTTTCCCTTTCGTCTGGTCGTTTTCCATATGGCCGGAAAACAGGCTGGCGGCCACGATCATGATCGCGCCCACCCACTCCTGTGGCCCCATGCGTTCGTTGGACAAAAAATACGCCGCCACCGCCGCCACCACCAGTTCGAACAGAAAGATCACGATGGCCTGGTTGGCGGGCACGCGCGCCAGGCCGAACTGCACCGCATACGTCATGCTGCCGATCGCGATGCCCACGCCGAGCAGCAGCAGCCAGGTGTGGCTCTCTGCACCATCGATGAAGTCGAGCTCGCCCGGATAGAGCGCGAGCCCGACCACCGTCAGCACGCCCACGCCGGCCCACACCGACACCGACTTGGCGCCTTCGGTAACGCCGCCCAGATGCCGGCTGATGACATTGCTCATCGCAAACATCACGCCCGCCGACAGGGCCAGCCACTCGGCCCGGTTGGTCGGCAGCGGCAGGTCGCCGTCGGGCTGCCACAGCATCACCATCGCGCCGCCTGCCGCCAGCGCCATCACCGCCCAGCCTGCGCGGTTGAGTTTTTCGTGCAGCAGGAAGCGCGCGAACAGCACGGTCCACAGCGGCGACAGAAAAAACAGCAGCAGCACGCGCACCACCTCGCCCTGCAGCATCGCCAGCACATAGGCCAGGTTGGTCCAGCCCGCCGCCAGACCCAGCGCGGCCAGCCACATCCAGCGGCCGCGCGCATGCTGCAGCTCTCGGGCATGCAGCCAGCCGAAGATCAGCAGCGGCACGACGTAGGTGATGAAACTCGATGCGATGCCGCCGACGTCCGCGTCGTTCAACAGCCGGTAGGGATACCACATCAGCCCCCACAGGGAGGCGGCATAGAACAGGCTGCTGATGGCAAGGGTGCGCTGCAGGGGAATCGAGGGCATGGGGCTTTATAATGTGGGGCTTAATCAGACTCTACGCTGCAATGAATCCGCGTCTCGACCAACTCCATCCCTATCCGTTCCAAAAGTTGCGCGGGCTGTTTGCGGGCGTGACACCGAATCCCGGACTCAGCCCGATCAACCTGTCGATCGGCGAGCCCAAGCATCCCACGCCGCAGTTCATCAAGGACGCGCTGATCGCGGGGCTGGGCGGGCTCGCGAATTATCCCATCACTCAGGGCTCGGATGCGCTGCGCGAATCGATTTCCGCGTGGGCCGGGCGCCGCTACGGCGTCAAGCTCGACCCCGCGACCGAGGTGCTGCCGGTCAATGGATCAAGAGAGGCGCTGTTCGCCTTTGCCCAGGCCAGCGTCGATTCCAGCCGCCACGGCCGCCGCGTCGTCATTTCGCCCAACCCGTTCTATCAGATCTACGAAGGTGCCGCGCTGCTGGCCGGCGCCCGCCCCTTCTTCCTCAACACGCTGCCGGAAAACGGCTTTCGCATGGATTGGTCGCGCGTGCCGGAAGACCTGTGGGAGCAGGTCAACCTGATCTACGTCTGTTCGCCCGGCAACCCCACCGGCAAGGTGATGTCGCTGGCCGACTGGAAGGCGCTGTTCGAACTGTCGGATCAACACGGCTTCGTGATCGCCGCCGACGAATGCTATTCGGAAATCTATTTCGAGGAAGGCGCCCCACCGCTGGGCGCGCTCACTGCCGCGCAACAGCTCGGCCGTAACTTCAAAAACCTGATCGTCTTCAACTCGCTGTCCAAGCGGTCCAACGTACCCGGCCTGCGTTCCGGCATGGTGGCGGGCGACGCCGCGCTCATGAAGGCTTTTCTGCTCTACCGTACCTATCACGGCAGCGCGATGAGCCCGGCGGTGCAGGCCGCCAGTATCGCAGCGTGGAACGACGAGGCGCACGTGGTCGACAACCGCCGCCAGTACGCCGTAAAGTTCGGCACCGTGATGCCGCTGCTGAAGGACGCGCTCACCTTCGACGCACCCGACGCCGCCTTCTACCTGTGGGTCCGCGTGCCGGGCGGCGACGATGCCGCATTCGCGCGCGGCCTGTATGAACACGAACACGTCACCGTGCTGCCCGGCAGCTACCTCGCGCGCGATGCCGCCGGCGTCAATCCCGGCAAGGGCTTCGTCCGCATCGCGCTGGTCGACAGCCACGACGCTTGCGCCGAGGCGGCCCGGCGCATCGTCCGCTTCGTGGGCCAGGTGTGACACACCCGGTTCTCTACTGAATTCCCCTACTCAACGACAGGAAACCATCATGCAAGAACTTCAATCCATCATCGAAGACGCGTTCGAGCGCCGTGCCGACATCACCCCGCGAAACGCCGACGCCAAGGTCAAGGACGCGGTCATGTCGGTGATCGACCTGCTCGACAAGGGCCAGCTGCGCGTCGCCGAACG
>JAKACL010000228.1 GCA_021821425.1 Pseudomonadota bacterium | reverse complement strand
CCTGCCCGCCCTGCACCGCGATGAAGGCCTTGGTGACGGCAATCGCGATCTTGTTGGGCGCAAAGCCGACCACCGAGCCGTTGCGGCGGATGATCTTGTAGTCGGCGTAGCGCGTGTCGGTCAGGGCCGGTTCGGCGGTTTCGAGCGGGGGGATGGGCGGGGGTGCAGCGGATTCGGTGGCGACATTCAGCATCGATGGGGCTCCTTGGTGGCGATGACATAAAACCAGGCGCTGCGCGGTCGTTGATTCACAACTTATCCCGACTTATGCACAGCTTTCCCAGCCCCCGTGCACAGTTCTATTCACAACATATTGTGGTGCTGACGGAGGGCAGGTACAAATTCTAGGTGTCCGGCCGGGCATGTCAACCCGGAATTGCGTCCGCATGCAGGGTTTTTTCGGGGCTCTGAAAATCCCATGGCAAATCAAAGTTTTTGCCGGACGGCATGCCTAAAATTTGCACAGCGGAATGGCTGGATGCGCCCTGGCGCCGAGAAACGAGCGGCCAGCCCGATGAATGCGTCAGCGTTGGATGGCTCCGCCGGCACGAATCGGGAATGCGCTGCGCAAAGACTGCTGAATCCTTGCGCGTAAAGGTGTCGAACCCCTGACATGGCACGTATTTGCCTGCGGGAATGCAGGGGATTTGGTTATGATGGTGAAAAAAACCGCCCCGGAATTGCCGGGAACATCCATGCGTCATACCGCCGTATTGCTGATTTCCTGCCCCGACCAGAAGGGACTGGTTGCCGCCATCGCCGATTTCCTGCTGCAGCACAACGCCAACATCCTGCATGCGGACCAGCACCAGGACGCCGAGCTGAAGCTGTTTCTGATGCGGGTGGAATGGGAACTGGCGGAGTTCAGCCTCGACCTGGCCGAGTTCGCCACCGCCTTCGGCCCGATCGCCGAGCGCTTCGGGATGACCTGGCGGTTGGCCGAATCGAGCCGCAAGCCGCGACTCGCCGTGTTCGTCTCCAAGTTCGACCATTGCCTGGCCGACCTCCTGTACCGCTACCAGAGCGGCGAGCTGCATTGCGAGCTGCCGATCATCCTCAGCAACCACGAGGACACGCGCTGGCTGGCCGACGCCTACCGGGTGCCCTACCAGCACCTGGTGGTGCACAAGGACGCCAGGCACGAGGCCGAGCAGATCCAGATGGCGATCCTGCGCGACCAGAAAATCGACTTCATCGTGCTGGCGCGCTACATGCAGGTGCTGTCGCCGGAGTTCATCCGCCACTTTCCCAACCGCATCATCAATATCCACCATTCCTTCCTGCCGGCCTTCCACGGCGCCAAGCCGTATCACCGGGCGTTCGAGCGCGGGGTCAAGCTGATCGGCGCGACCGCGCACTACGTCACCGAAACGCTCGACGACGGGCCGATCATCGAACAGGACGTGGCGCGCATTTCGCACCGCGACAGCCTCGACGATCTGATCACCAAGGGCGCCGACCTGGAAAAGGTGGTGCTGTCGCGCGCCGTGAAATGGCACCTCGACAACCGGGTGCTGGTGTACGCCAACAAGACCGTGGTATTCGATTGACCCCATGCTGACATTCAACCTTCCCGGCACCGATTCGGTGCTGAAACAGACCGTGGAAACGCGCCCCAAAGCGGTGGCGCAATGGCTCGACCGCCTGCCTTTTGCCAGCCCGACCGACGTGGCGCAACAACTGGTGATGGCGCTGTACACGCTCAACCGCCACCCGCTGGCCGAGGACGATCGCGCCGCGTTGCTGGCGCTGTACCGGCCGGCGGTGCAGCGCGCCGCCGCGGGCCTGGAAGCCCGGCTCGTCGAAGCCGGCGTGCCGCCGCACGCGCAACTGCGCCAGGCCGGCGCGCTGCTGCGCGAACTGCACATCGAGCACAGCCTCGGCTACAAGCAGGTGCTGCTGGGGCTGACGCAGCGCCGCTTCGGCCGCGCCCCCGCGCGGCACGTGGCCGAGGCCGCCAGCCACCTGCAGGCCGCGCTGCGCGACCTGCAGGTGGCGTGCGCGCTGACCCATACGCCGCATCCCGCCGGCCTGTGGCAGGACCTGCACCAGGTCCAGGCCCATGTACAGGAAGCGGGCCTGGCCGACACGGCAACGGACGACACGCCACCACCCAGCCTGCCCTACCGCCAGGCGCTGCTGATCGCGCTGGCCGACCCGCTGCGCATGACGCCGCCCGAACTGCTGCAGATGCGCCAGTACCTGGACCGCTTTGCCGCGCTGGCCACGCTGGGGCCGGCGCCGGTGCCCGGCCACCATGGCTTTGCCATCCCGGTCGCGGGCGACGTGCCGCCCAGCCACCTGCCGCCGGAGCGCCTGCCGCAACGCTGGCTCGACACCGATGCGCTGTGCCATCGCCTGCACGACAGCGCGGCGCGCCTGCGCGCCGGCGAGTCGCCGCGCCGTATCGGTCTGCCGGCCGACATCAATGTCGACCTCGCCCGGCGGCTGTTCCAGCGCCTGCTCAAGCTGTGGAGCAGCGGCGTGCAGCGCGCGTTCCGGCGCTTTGCCACGTCGGGCAGCACCCTTCAGATGGTGGCCGGCGTCAGTGCGATCCATCGCCTGCTGGAGCAGTCGCTGCCGCAGGACAGCGCCCCGCCCGGCGACAGCGACAGCCTGTCGATCGGCGATGTCGGCAGCACGCAGGCGATGCCGGTCACGGTCAACGCCACCCACTGGACCGTCAGCAACGACAGCGCCGCCGGCCTGGCGCTCTCCGGCACGCCCGACGCCCCGCTGAACCTGAAGGTGGGCGACCCGCTGGCCCTGGGCGGCAGCGACGCCGGAGACTGGGCGCTGGGCGTGATCCGCTGGGTCGTGATGCGCGATGCGCGCCAGGTCGAACTCGGCGTCGAGCGCCTGTCGCCGCAGATCGAGCCGGTGTGGGTGCAGCCTCTGCGCGGCCGCCGCAAGGCCGCGCCCGAGGCGGCGCTGTTCGTGCCCGGCATCGCCGCGCTGCAGCAGCATGACCGCCTGCTGCTGCCGCGCCATCTGTATCAGGCGGGGCTGGATGCCGACGTCTGGCACGCGCCCCGCCACTACGCGCTCACCTTTGGTCGACGGGTGGAACAGACTCCAAGCTTCGACCTGATCGAATTCAGCGTTTTTGACGACGAGGCCCCATGACCGAGATTCTTGTCCTCTACTACAGCGCCGGCGGCAGCGTACGCGACATGGCGCAGCTGGTGGCGCGCGGCGTCAACCAGGTGGCCGGCGCCGCCGCCCGCATCCGCACCGTGCCGCCGGTGGCGCCGCGCACCCAGGTGGCCGAGCCGCCGGTGCCCGACGCGGGCGCGCCCTACGTCGAACTGGCCGACCTCGAGCAGTGCGCCGGCGTCGCGCTCGGTTCGCCGACCCGCTTCGGCAACATGGCGGCGCCGCTGAAGTATTTTCTCGACACCACCGGCGCGCTGTGGGCGAAGGGCACGCTGGCGGGCAAGCCGGCCGCCGTGTTCACCTCCACCGCCAGCCTGCACGGCGGCCAGGAAACCACGCTCGTCAGCATGATGCTGCCGCTCTTGCACCACGGCATGCTGATCGTCGGCCTGCCCTACACGCTCGCCGAAGTGAACCATACCGCCAGCGGCGGCACCCCCTACGGCGCCAGCCACTGGGCCGGCGCCGCCGACGAGCGCCCGCTGACCGACGACGAGCGCACGCTGTGCATCGCGCTCGGCCGCCGGCTGGCAGAAACCGCGAGCAAACTTTCCTGATGAAGGCGCTGCAACACACCGCGAGCGCGAGCCTGATCGCGCTGATCTTCCTGTGCCTGGCATGGGAGCTGTGGCTGGCGCCGATCCGCCCGGGCGGCTCCTCGCTCGCGTTCAAGGCGCTGCCCTTGCTGTTGCCGCTGATGGGCATCCTCAAGGGCCGCCGCTATACCTATCAATGGGCACCGATGCTGATCCTCGCCTATTTCACCGAGGGCGTGGTGCGCGCCTGGTCCGACAGCGGCCTGTCGGCCTGGCTCGCCGGCGTCGAGGTTCTGCTGTCGGTGGTGTTCTTCTTCGCCGCGATCTACTACGCCAA
>JAKACL010000011.1 GCA_021821425.1 Pseudomonadota bacterium | reverse complement strand
GTCAAGCCGTTCGAGGACGCGGTGTTCAGCATGAAGCCGAACGAAATCCGCGGGCCGGTGGAATCCGATTTTGGTTATCACATCATCCGGCTCGACAGCATCGAGGCGGCGCAGACCGCGCCGCTGGCTGCGGTGCGGGGTGCCGTGGTCGAGGAACTGCGTCAGCAACAGGCACAAAAGGCGTTCGCCGAGCTGGCCGAAAACTTCAGCAATCTGGTGTACGAAAACGCCGACAGCCTGCAATCCGCCGCTGCCGCGGCCAAGCTCGACATCCGGCAGAGCGGCTGGATGACGGCCACGGAGGCACCGGCGCCTTTCAACCACGCGGGTCTGTCGGCTGCGCTGTTCAGTGCGGAGTCGATCAAGTCGAAGCAGAACACCGAGGCGATCGAAGTGCAGCCCGGCACGCTGGTGGCGGCGCGCGTGATCGAGCACAAGCCGGCACGGCTGCGGCCGCTGGCCGAGGTGTCGGCGGCCATCGAGTCGCAGCTGCGCGCAACGCAGAGCGCGAAGCTGCTGGCGGACAAGGGCCAGGCCACGATCCAGACGCTGGCCAAGGGTGAGGAAGCCGGCCTGAACTGGTCGCCGTTCCAGATGGTGAGCCGCCAGCCCTCGGCCGAACTCGACACCACCGGCGTCAAGGCTGTGTTCCGTGCCAACACCGACACGCTGCCGGCCTATGCCGGCTTCGCACGCCCCGATGGCAGCTACCGCATCGTGCGGATCAGCCGCGTGCTCGACGCGCCCGAACTCGACCCCATGCTGGTGGCGTCGATCGAATCCGGCGTCGTCCAGGCGCAGCAGCGTTCCGACATGAAAGCGATGGTCGCGCTGATCACCGCCGGCCTCAAGGTCAAAATCAAGTCGAATGCGATCGAGGACCAATAAGCGCTGCGTCGCCCGGCCTCAATAAAAAACGCGCCATCACGGCGCGTTTTTTATGGGCGGACGCGTAGGCTTCAGTCGCCGCCGCCGGTGGTGGTATTGAAGCCGGCGTCGACGTAGGTGATTTCGCCGGTGATGCCGGATGCCAGATCAGACAGCAGGAAGGCGGCGGCGTTGCCGACTTCGTCGATGGTGACGTTGCGGCGCAGCGGCGCGTTCTTGGCGACCAGGTCGAGCTTCTCGCCGAAGTTGGCGATGCCGCTGGCGGCCAGGGTCTTGATCGGGCCGGCCGACACGGCATTGACGCGGATGCCCTTGGGACCGAGGCTCTGCGCCATGTAGTAGACGTTGGATTCGAGGCTGGCCTTGGCCAGACCCATGACGTTGTAGTTGGGCGCGGAACGGATCGCACCCAGGTAGGTCAGCGTCAGCAGCGCCGCCCGGCGGCCTTCCATCATCGGCAGCGCGGCCTTGGCCAGCGCAGCAAAGCTGTAGGAGCTGATGTCGTGCGCAATGCGGAAATTCTCGCGGGTGACGCAGGCCAGGTAGTCGCCGGACAGGGCTTCCTTCGGCGCGAAGGCGATCGAATGCACCAAGCCGTCGAAACCGTCCCAGTGCTTGCCGAGTTCGGCAAACAGGGCGTCGATCTGCTCGTCGCTGCCGACGTCGCAGGGGAACACCAGGCTGGAACCGAATTCCTTGGCAAACTCGGTGACACGCTCCTTGATGCGTTCGCCCTGGTAGGTGAAGGCGAGTTCGGCGCCTTCACGCTTGCACGCCGTGGCGATGCCGTACGCGATGGAACGGTTGGAAATGACGCCGGTGATGAGCAAACGCTTGCCTGCTAGAAATCCCATGGTGGTCTCGAAGAGTTGAGAATCATGGATTATAGCGGCTGACGCCAGCGACGCGCTTGGGTACACTTGCGTGATGACACGCGCCGGGACGATTCTACTGCTGGGCTTGAGCCTGGGCCTGACGGCGGGCTGCAGCGACAGCCTCAATCATCCCTACCCCGGCAGCGAGGCGGGGGCCAACGTGCTGTACAGCGCGTTTTCCGAGCGCCCCAAGCACCTCGATCCGGCGCGTTCCTATGCTTCGAACGAAGTCGAGTTCACCGGCCAGATCTACGAGCCGCCGCTGCAGTACCACTTTCTCAAGCGCCCGTATGAACTGATCCCGCTGACCGCCGAGGCGGTGCCCACGCCGCGCTACCTCGACGCGGCCGGCAAGCCGCTGCCGGACGACGCGCCTGCCGCGGCGATCGCCGAAAGCGTGTACGACATCCGCATCCGTCCCGGCATCCGCTACCAGCCGCATCCGGCGTTTGCGCAGGATGCGGCGGGGCGCTATCGCTACCATGCGCTCAGCGCAGCGGACGTCGCCGGCAAGACCCGCATCGGCGATTTCGAGCACAGCGGCACGCGCGAACTGGTGGCGGCCGACTATGTATACCAGATCAAACGGCTGGCCCATCCCAGTCTCAGTTCGCCGATCTTCGGCCTGATGAGCGAGCACATCGTCGGCCTGAAGGCGCTGGGCGAGGCCATGCAGCAGGCGGCGAAAGCGCAGCCGGGCGTCGTATTGAACCTCGACGACTTCCCGCTTGCAGGCGCTGAAGTGATCGACCGCCACACCTACCGCATCCGCATCAAGGGCAAATATCCGCAGTTCATCTACTGGCTGGCGATGCCGTTCTTTGCGCCGGTGCCGTGGGAGGCCGAAGTGTTCTACGCCCAGCCCGGCATGGCCGACAGGAACCTGACGCTCGACTGGCAGCCGGTCGGCACCGGACCGTTCTACATGGCGGAAAACGATCCCAACCGTCGCATGGTGCTGAAGAAGAATCCGTATTTCCACGGCGAAACCTATCCCGTGGACGGCAGTGAAGAAGACCGCGCGGCCGGCCTGCTGGCGGACGCCGGCAAGCCGCTTCCGCTGGTGGACGCGGCCGTGTACAGCTTGGAAAAGGAAACCATTCCCTACTGGAGCAAGTTTCTGCAGGGCTACTACGACAGCTCGGGCATCAGTTCGGACAGCTTCGATCAGGCGGTGCAGTTCACCTCCGGCGGCGACCCGCAGCTCACCGACAGCATGCGCGAGCAGGACATCCACCTCGTCACCGCGGTGGCGGCCTCGCTGTGGTATGTCGGCTTCAACATGCTCGACCCGGTGGTGGGCGGGCTGGGCGAAGACCGCCAGAAGCTGCGGCAGGCGCTGTCGATCGCCTTCGACTACGACGAATTCATTTCGATTTTCCTCAACGGCCGCGGCATTCCGGCGCAGGGCCCGATCCCGCCCGGGCTGTTCGGCTATGTCGACGGCGTGGATGGACTGAACCCCTATGTGTACGAGGCGCGCGACGGCGGCATTCAGCGACGCCCGATCGAGGCGGCCAAAAAACTGCTGGCCGAGGCGGGTTACCCGAACGGCCGCAACGCGAAGACGGGCGAGCCGCTGGTGCTGTATTTCGATACCATGGCGAGCGGCCCCGACGCCAAGTCGCGGCTCGACTGGATGAAGAAACAGCTCGACAAGCTCAACGTGCAGCTGGTCGTGCGCGGCACCGACTACAACCGCTTCCAGGACAAGATCCGCAAGGGCAACGCGCAGCTGTTCGAATGGGGCTGGAACGCCGACTACCCCGATCCGGAGAACTTCCTGTTCCTGCTCTACGGACCGCACAAGAAGGTCGGCACCGGCGGCGAGAATGCGGCGAACTACGACAACCCGGAATTCAACCGCCTGTTCGAGCGCATGAAGGACATGGACAACGGCCCCGAACGCCAGCAGGTGATCGACGCCATGCTGGAGATCGTGCGCCGCGATGCGCCGTGGATCTTCGCCTACTATCCCAAGTCCTTCGGCCTGCGCCACGGCTGGGTGCATAACGTGAAGCCCAACCTGATGGCCAACAACACGCTCAAGTACCGTCGCATCGACCCGGAACTGCGCGAGGCCCGGCGCGAAGCGTGGAACCGGCCAGTACTGTGGCCGATCGTGGTGCTGGTCGCGGCGCTCGTCGCCGCCATCGCGCCGGCGGCGATCGCGTGGCGACGGTATGAAAGGAAAACCGCCTGATGGGCGCCTACATCCTGCGCCGCCTGTTGTATGCGATCCCGATCCTGATCGGAGTCAACCTGCTGACCTTCGCGCTGTTCTTCGTCGTCAATACGCCCGACGACATGGCGCGTCTGCAACTCGGCGCCAAGCACGTGACGCCGGAAGCAATCGAGCGCTGGAAGGTCGAGCACGGTTACGACAAGCCGCTGCTGTTGAATGCCAAGGCCGAGGGCGCGGCGCAGTTCACCGACACGATCTTCTTCAAGCACTCGGCGGCGATGTTCGCCTTCGAATTCGGCAAGGGCGACGACGGCCGCGACATCGGCAACGAAATCAGGACGCGGATGGGACCGAGCCTGGCAATCGCGCTGCCGGTGCTGGTGATCGGCCTGATGGTCAACATCACCTTCGCGCTCCTGATGGTGTTCTTTCGCGCCACCTACCTCGACCTGTGGGGGGTGGTGCTGTGCGTGGTGCTGATGTCGATCTCGGGCCTGTTCTACATCATTGCCGGGCAATACTTCATCGCCAAGCTGTGGAACCTGCTGCCGATCTCGGGCTTTGCCGGCGGCATCGACGGATTCAGATTCATTCTCTTGCCCGTATTGGTCAGCGTGTTGGCCGGCATCGGCAGCGGCGCGCGCTGGTACCGCACCATCTTCCTCGAGGAAATCGGCAAAGACTACGTGCGCACCGCGCGCGCCAAGGGATTGTCCGAGGTGCGGGTGCTGTTCCGCCATGTGCTGAAGAACGGCATGATCCCCATCCTCACCGGCGTGGTGGTGGTGTTGCCGCTCCTGTTCATGGGCAGCCTGATCACCGAATCCTTCTTCGGGATTCCGGGGCTGGGCAGCTACACCATCGACGCGATCCAGGCGCAGGATTTCGCGGTGGTGCGCGCGATGGTGTTCCTGGGGTCCTTTCTCTACATCATCGGCCTCATCCTCACCGACATTTCCTATTCGTGGGTCGATCCGCGGGTGAGGCTGCAATGAGCGCCGGGTCAATCAACTTCATGCCGGTGATCCTGTGGACCGATGCGCTGATTTTCGCGCTGCTGGTCGCCGTGCTGACGCTGGTCTGGTTCATCCGCCGCCACGAGCATCTGCGGGCGCCATGGAAGCATGTGGCGCAGCGGCCGATGGCGATGGGGGCGGCGCTGGTGCTCGGCGCGTTCGTGGTGATCGGTCTGCTCGATTCGCTGCATTACCGGGAAAGGCTGGCCGACAGCCCGGCCGACGCGCCGCAGTATTCGGTCGAGGTGCTGTCGGTGTTCGACGCGCTGGTGAGCGGGCTGCGCACGCGGCAGGAAAAAACCTATTCGGCGCCGCTGGCGATGCAGCTCTATGCCAAGGAATTCATCCAGCGCGACGGGGAAACCGTGCGCGACCATCCGCGCCTGCAATATGGCGGTGCGCACCTGACGCACGCCGACGAGCGTGGGCCGGACATTACCCGGCGCACCCTGGTCGGGCTGGCGCAGGGGCTTGCGGTGAGCCTGCTGCTGTTCGGCCTGCTGGCGGCGTGGCAGGCGCGACGCATGCAGACGCAGATGGGCGCATGGCTGGAAGCCTGGGCGATGGGAAGGCTTGGCTGGCCGGGGCGAACCGTCGTTCTGGTGCTGACGCTGCTGTTGTTGCTGGCCGGCGTGCTGGCGCAGCTGGCGTCGGGCTATCACGTGTTCGGCACCGACAAGGTCGGGCAGGACGTGCTCTACATCAGCCTCAAGAGCATCCGCACCGGCCTGGTCATCGGCACCCTCACCACACTGGTCACGCTGCCGCTGGCGATCGGCTTCGGCATCGCGGCCGGCTACTTCCGCGGCTGGATCGACGATGTCATCCAGTACATCTACACCGTGCTCAATTCCATCCCGGGTGTGCTGCTGATCGCGGCGATGATCCTGATCGTTCAGGTCGCAATCGAATCGCATCCCGATGTGTTCGACACCGCGGCGGCGCGCGCCGACATCCGGCTGCTGGCGCTGTGCCTGATCATGGGCGTTACCAGCTGGACCGGACTTGCCCGCCTGTTGCGCGGCGAATCGCTCAAGCTGCGGACGCTGGACTATGTCGAGGCGGCGCGGGCGTTCGGCGTGTCGCACGCGCGCATCATCAGTCGGCACATCTTCCCCAATGTATTCCATCTGGTGCTGATCGCCATCGTGCTCGACTTCTCCGGCCTGGTGCTGGCCGAGGCGGTGCTGTCCTATGTCGGCGTGGGCGTCGACCCGTCGATGTACAGCTGGGGCAACATGATCAACGGCGCGCGCCTCGAGCTCGCGCGCGAGCCGGTCGTCTGGTGGCAGCTTGGCGCCGCCTTCGTCTTCATGTTCGCGCTGGTGCTGGCCGCCAACCTGTTTGCCGACGGCGTGCGCGACGCCTTCGATCCGCGCCTGGAAGGCCGCCGATGAAATCCTTGCTCGAGGTGCGCGGCCTCGTCACCGGCTTCGGCACCACCCGGGTGGTGGACGGCGTGTCGTTCCGGATCGCGGCGGGCGAAACCTATGCGCTGCTGGGCGAATCCGGCTGCGGCAAGTCGATCACCGCGCTATCGCTGATGCGCCTGCTGCCGGATGGAGGACGGGTCGTGTCGGGCCGCGTGCGGCTCGGCGAAACCGATGTGCTGGCGCTGCCCGAACGCGAGATGCGGGGGGTGCGCGGCGGCGGCATGGCGATGATTTTCCAGGAGCCGATGCTGGCGCTGAACCCGGTGATCAAGGTCGGCACGCAGATCGGCGAGGCGCTGGCGCTGCACCGCAAGCTGGGCGGCCAGGCGGCGCAGGCTGCCGCGCGCGCGCTGCTCGAAGCAGTGAGCGTGCCCGATGCGGCACGCCGGCTCGACAGCTATCCGTTCGAATTGTCGGGCGGCCTGCGCCAGCGGGTGATGATCGCGATGGCGCTGGCGGGCGATCCGCGGCTGCTGATCGCCGACGAGCCGACCACGGCGCTCGATGTCACGATCCAGGCGCAGGTGCTCGACGTGCTGCGCCGGCTCAAGGCCGAGCGGCAGATGGGCATGCTGCTGATCACGCACGATCTCGGCGTGGTGGCGGAAAACGCCGATCGCGTCGGCGTGATGTATGCCGGCGAACTGGTGGAGGAGGGCGCGCGCGACGCGTTCTTCGCGTCGCCGCAGCATCCCTACAGCCGCATGCTGTTCGAGGCACTGCCGCGTGCCGGCGACGGCGGCCGGCTGACCACGATCCCCGGCCAGGTGCCGCCGCTCGACGGCGCGTTGGTCGGCTGCCGCTTCGCCCCGCGCTGCCCGCATGCGATTGCGCGCTGCCGCGACGAATCGCCCGACTGGCAGGAGATAGACGGCCAGCGCGTGCGCTGCCACCTGGCCGGCGAGCTGCCGGCGAGCATTGCGCGCGCGGTGACAGCGCAGACGGCGGCCCTGGCGGCGCAGCCCCTGCTGCAGGTCGAAGGCCTCGAGGTGCATTTCCCGATCCGGCGCGGACTGATCCGGCGCACCGTCGGCCACGTGCGTGCGGTCGACGACGTCGCGCTCGACATCCAGGCGGGCCGCACGCTGGCCCTGGTCGGCGAATCGGGCTGCGGCAAGACCACGGTGGGCAAGGCGCTGCTGCGCCTGATCGAACCGACGGCGGGCAGCATTGCGCTGGGCGGCGAGCCCATCACCGCACGGAATGTCGCCAGCCTGCGGCGACAGGCGCAGATGGTGTTCCAGGACCCTTACAGCTCGCTCAACCCGCGCATGCGGGTGGCCGACATCCTGCTCGAAGGCATGGATGCGCTCAAGGTGGGCAACGCGTCCCAGCGCCGCGATACGGTGGCGCAGCTGCTGCGCCAGGTGGGGCTGCCGGACGATGCCGGCGCCCGCTATCCGCATGCGTTCTCGGGCGGCCAGCGGCAGCGCATCGCGATTGCGCGGGCGCTCGCAGTGTCGCCGCGGCTGGTGATCTGCGACGAGCCGACCAGCGCGCTCGATGTCTCGGTGCAGGCGCAGATCCTCAATCTGCTGAAGGACCTGCAGAACGACCTCGGCCTGGCCTACCTCTTCATCACCCACAACCTCGCGGTGGTCGAATATCTGGCGCACGCCGTGGCGGTGATGTACCTCGGCCGCATCGTCGAACAGGGCGCTGCCGCCGACGTACTGCGGGCGCCGCGGCATCCCTACACGCAGGCGCTGGTGAGCGCGGTGCCGCGGATCGAGCCGCATGCCGGCGAGGGCATTATCCGGCTGGCGGGCGACCAGCCCTCGCCGCTGAACCCGCCGGACGGCTGCCACTTCCATCCGCGCTGTCCGCATGCGGGCGCGCTGTGCCGGCAAAGCTATCCCGAGCGCACCGACCTGGGCGATGGACACTGGGTACGCTGCCACTGGGTGGCAGGGCGGCTTGGAGACTGAATTGAATCACGGCAAATACACGCGCAATTTCTGGCTCGGCAACGGCGTCCTCGCGCTGGCGATGCTGATGATGTTTTTCATGGGGCCGCTGTCGGATGCGCTCGGCATCTGGGCGGCAGTGCTGTGGATGGTGCTGGCCGCGGTCGGCGTGGCGCTTTTGATGTCGGACAAGTCGGGCGATCCGCCCGAACCCGACTGACCTGTCTTCAGGGCGCGCCGACGACGAGGCGTTGGCCCGCGCGGATCAGGCCGCGTTTTCCGATTGCAGGATTCCAGGTTTTCAGTTCTGACAGGCTGACGTCGTAGTCCTGGGCCAGATCGAGCAGCGTGTCGCCGCCCCGGACCGTGTGGTGTACAGCCTGGCCCGGCCGGGCCAGGCTGGCCTTCAGGCTGGCAACCTGCCGGCCTGAAGGCATGGGCGCCCTCGCGCTGCCGGGCAGGTGCAGCACCTGGCCGGGCCGCAGCGCCGCATCGAGGCCGGGATTGAGCTCGGCCAGTTGGGCGAGCGTCAGGCCGTGGCTGCGCGCGATGCCGAACAGCGTGTCGCCGCGCTGCACCACGTGACGGGCAGGCCGCATATTCTGCGTGGTGTCGGCGCGGCCGCGGACCGGCACCAGGATGGTCTGCGCGCGCACCAGCCGGCCTTTTTTCAACTGCATCTGGTTATGCTCTTCCAGCCGGGCGATGCTGATGCCGAAGCGCCGGGCGATGGCGGCGGCCTGCTCGCCGCGCTGTGCCGTATAGGGCTGCCAGGAATCCCAGTGGCCGGCCTCCAGGTTGCGCTGGAAGGTGTCGGTGCGGTCGACCGGCACCAGCAGATTCACCGGCGTGTCGGAGTGGATCAGCTTGCGCGGAAACGCGGCATTCAGGGCGGCGAATTCATCGCTGTTCATGTCGGCCAGCCGCGCGGCGGAATGCAGGTCCATGCTGGCGTGAACGGTGACCTGGCTGAAGTAGGGCTGGTTCGGCAGGTGTTCGATGGCAATGCCGTGCAGCGCAGGGGTGTGGATCAGGTTCCGCAGCGCCAGCAGTTTGGGCACGTAATGGCGGGTTTCATCGGGCAGCGACAGGCTGGCGTAATCGGTCGGCAGGCCCTGCTCGACATTGTTCTGGATCGCGCGCGCAATGCAGCCTTCGCCGCAGTTGTAGGCCGCCAGCGCCAGCTGCCAGTCGCCGAAATCGAGATACAGCTTGCCCAGATAGTCCAGCGCCGCGCTGGTTGCGGCGGTGAAGTCGCGCCGGCCGTCGTACCAGCTGTCCTGCCTGAGGCCGTAGTGGCGGCCGGTGGAGGGGATGAACTGCCAGATGCCGGAGGCGGCCGACGGCGACAGCGCGGCCGGGTTGAACGCGCTCTCGATCATCGGCAGCAGCGCGATTTCCATCGGCATCGCGCGGCGGTCGAGTTCCTCGACGATGTGATAGAGATAGGGTCGGGCGCGCACCGCGAGGCGGCGCACATTCTCCGGACGCGCTGCAAACCACGCCGCATGGTCGCTCACCAGCGGATTCGGCGTGGCCGTATCGTCGATGCGAAAACCGGCGCGGATCCGCTGCCAGACGTCGTCGTGGCCGGCGTCGACAGCGGGATTGGCTCCGTCGGCGGGCAAGTCGGCGTGCCATTCCAGCGCCATCGGCGCGGGCGCAATTTCTTCTTCGGGCAGCGCCTCGGCCAGCAGCGGGCTGGCGAAACACAGCGCCAGCAGGGCGAGGGCATAACGGTGGGGGGCGGGGCGGGCCCGCAACGGGCGGGCCGGATGGATGCCGGGCAAGACGGTCTCCCGTATTCAACAGGCCCCCATCGTAGCAGCCTGTCGGACTTGAAGGAAATCGGCTGCAAATCCGCCTGGCCGGTGCATATTTCGCCGCCTTCTTGGGCAATAGAACGACTATTGCCCGGCGAAATCGTCGAAATCTGCCCTCGCCCAGTCGAATTTTCGCTTCGATTCTTCAAGTCCGACAGGCTGCTAGGGCCGGGGCGGATGCGGTCAACCGTCCCAGGCGTCCTTGGCGGCGCGAATGGCGCCGAACACCTCGGCCGGCCCGGGATGCGGGCGATTCAGGTAATTCGCGGCAAAGCGGGTCATATCGGGATCATGGAAACGCAGGAAAGGGTTGGTCGCTTTTTCCAGCGCCAGCGTGCTGGGCAGGGTGGGCTGATGCCGGGCACGCAGGGCGCGGTCGACGCGTTCGCGCTCAAGCAACGCGGGGTTTGTGCCGTCGATGGTTTTGGCGAAGTCAATATTGCTCAGGGTGTATTCGTGCGCGCAACAGACTCGGGTAGCATCGGGCAGGCTGAGAATCGCGTCGAGGCTGGTGGCCATCATCGCCGGCGTGCCTTCGAACAGCTTGCCGCAGCCGCAGCCGAATACGGTGTCGCCGCAGAACACGCAGCCGTGGCCGACGTAGCTGATGTGATCGAGCGTGTGGCCCGGCGTGGCGAGGATCTCGAAATGCAGCCCGGGCGCCGCCAGGTCCAGTATATCGCCGCCGCGCAGCGCATGGGTGACGGCGGGGATGCGTGGATTGTCCGGCGCGTGTACGGCGCAATCGTAGCGTTGACGCAGCAGGGTGTTGCCGCCAGTATGGTCGCGATGATGGTGAGTGATCAGCACTGCGGTCAGGGTCAGCCGATGCGCGTCGAGGTAGGCGATCAGCGGCGCGGGATCGCCCGGATCGACCGCGACGGCATGACGGTCGTCGTGCAGCACCCAGATATAGTTGTCATCGAACGCGGGCAGGGGAATGAGCGTCAACATGGGCAGGAGGCCTGAGCAAAGGAGAGGCTATGTTATCCAAGCTGAATACGGAATGGTTTGAAACGCCGCTGGGGCAGCATCTGCTGTTTCGCGAGCAGCGCTATTTCGACAACGCGGTATCGGATGTGTTCGGTTTCAATGCCGTTCAGGTCGGCTTGCCGCATCTCGACTACCTGCGCAACAGCCGCATCCCGCTGCGGGTGAACTGCGCGGTGGAAACAGCCGCCGGCGTGCGCGCCGACCCCATGTTCCTGCCGTTCGAGGGCCAGTCGCTCGATCTGCTGCTGCTGCCGCACGTGCTGGAATTCAGTTCGAATCCGCATCAGGTGCTGCGCGAGGCCGAGCGCGTGCTGCGTCCCGAAGGCCGCCTGGTGCTGGCCGGCTTCAACCCGCGCAGCCTGTGGGGCCTGGCGCGCGTGATGCAGGGCGGCGAGCGTGGCTATCCGTGGAATGGCAATTTCCTCAACATCTCGCGGGTGAAGGACTGGATGGCGCTGCTGGGCTTCGAAGTGGCGGCCGGCAGCATGTGCTGCTACCGGCCTCCGGTCAACCGCGAGAACTGGCTGCGCCGCACCCGCTTCATGGAACCGGCCGGCGACCGCTGGTGGGCCATGGGCGGCGGCGTCTACTTCCTGCAGGCGGTCAAGCGCGTGCAGGGCATGAACATCATCCTGCCGCAATGGAAAACCCCGGTGGCGCAGCGCCTGCTGTCGCCCGCGGCCAAGGTGGTCAATCTCAAGCAGTATCGGGTGCGCCGTGAGCGCTGACACCGTCTACATCTACAGCGATGGCGCCTGCAAGGGCAATCCGGGCGTCGGCGGCTGGGGCGCGCTCCTGGTGGCGGGCGGCCACCGCAAGGAAATCTGCGGCGGCGAGGCCGACACCACCAACAACCGCATGGAAATGACTGCGGTGATCCGCGCGCTGGAATCGCTGAAACGTCCGTCCACCGTCGAGGTCCACACCGATTCGCAGTATGTGCAAAAAGGCATCAGCGAATGGATGGCCGGCTGGAAGCGGCGCAACTGGCGCACCGCCGACGGCAAGCCGGTCAAGAACCAGGACCTGTGGCTGCAGCTGGATGCGCTTGCCCAGCTGCACCGCATCGAATGGAAATGGGTGCGCGGCCACGCCGGCCATCCCGAAAACGAACGCGCCGACGAACTCGCCAACCAGGGCGTGCTGCAGGCGCTTCAACACGGATAAAGACCATGCGGCAAATCATCCTCGATACCGAAACCACCGGCCTCGATCCCAACCAGGGCCATCGCGTCATCGAAGTGGCGGCGGTGGAAATGGTCAACCGTCGGCTCACCGGCAACCATCTTCACCGCTATGTGAACCCGGATCGCGACATCGACGCCGGGGCGATGCAGGTGCACGGCATCACGCCCGAATTCCTCGCGGACAAGCCGCGCTTTGCCGACATCGCGCAGGAATTCGTCGATTTCATCCAGGGCGCCGAACTGATCATCCACAACGCGCCGTTCGACGTCGGTTTTCTCAACATGGAGCTGCGCCTGCTCGACATGGCGCCGCTGCCGACCTGGTGCGACGGCGTGACCGATACGCTGGCGATGGCCAAGGCGCTGCGTCCCGGCCAGCGCAACAACCTGGACGCGCTGTGCAAGCACTATGGCGTCGACAACGCAGCGCGCACGCTGCACGGCGCGCTGCTCGACTGCGAACTGCTGGCGGCCGTATATCTGGCATTGACGCGCGGGCAGGAAAGCCTGTCGATCGGCTTGGAGACGCGCAGCGCCGGCGCCGCCCAGACGGCTGCGCGCGCCCGCCCCAGCCCCATCCTGCTTCTGGCCTCGGCCGCGGAGCAGGCGGCGCATGCGGACCTGCTCGAGGCGATCGCCCGCGAGTCCCAGGGGGCCTGCCTGTGGAGCGCGGGACCGGAGGCGGTTTGACGGCAGGACGGTCGCTCGCAGGCAGCCCACTGCACAGGCTGGTGCGATGGGGCTTGACGTTCGCCTGCCTGGCGATGGGTGGGCAGGCGCTTGCCGAACAGGTGGCGGTGGTGTTGAGCGAGGACTCGGCGCCGTATCAGGAGGTCTACCAGGTCGTGCGGGCCCATCTGGCCGAGCGCGGCCACGCGGTGCAGCAAGCCTATGCCGTGGGCCTGGCCGCCGCCGCGCTGAGCGAATCGCGGCTGACGGTGGCGGTGGGCGTGCGGGCCGCCGAGTCCCTGGCCGTGCAGCCGTTGCGCACGCCGGTGCTTGCGGTCCTGGTGCCGCAGAGCTGGTATGTCGGCGGTGGCCGCAACCGTTTGAGCGACAGCGGCCGCCGTATCGCATCGGCCATTTTTCTCGATCAGCCGCCCGAGCGGCAGGCACACCTGGTCCGCCTGGCCTTTCCCGACGCGCAGCGGGTGGGTGTGCTGACCGGCGCGGGGCAGCCGTTGATGCTGAACGAACTGGACGATGCATTGCGGACGCAGCGGCTCGGCCTGGTATGGCAGGAGCTGCAGCCGGATACGCGCCTGATCGGCCCGCTTGAGCAGATTCTGGCGAGTGCCGACCTGCTGCTGGCGGTGCCCGATCCGCAGGTGTTCAACCGCAATACCGCGCAAAGCCTGTTCCTCACGTCCTACCGCTACCGCGTGCCGGTGCTCGGCTATTCGCGTTCGCTGACGCGGGCGGGTGCGCTGCTGTCGCTGCATTCCAGCCCCGCGCAAATCGGTCGGCAAGCCGGCGAATGGATTAACCAGGCCTTGGCTGCCGGATCGCTGCGTCTGCCGCTGCCTGCCCACCCCGCGTATTTCGATGTCTCGATCAACGAACAGGTGGCGCGCTCGCTCGGCTTCGTCTTGCCGCCGGAAAGCGTGCTGGAAAAACAATTGGGAGGCGGGCGCTGATGATGACTTCATTGGGAATACGCGGACGCGTGGTCGGACTGGCGGTGGTGCCGGTGGCGATCATCGGCGTGCTGCTGCTGTTCCAGCTGATCACCGCAAAAATCGACGACCTCGACCAGTCGCTTCGCACACGCTCGGTGGCGATCGCCCGGCAGCTGGCGCCCGCCGCCGAATACGGCGTGGTGTCGGGCAACTTCGAGGTGTTGCAGACGCTGCTCGAAAAAGCCGCCATCGAGCCCGACATCCGCGGCGTGGCGGTGTTTACAGGCAGCGGCCAGGTGCTGGCACAGGTGGGTCTCAGCGCCTGGAACGGTGACCTGCGTACGCGCCTGCCGGGCGACCGCATTCATCAGGTCGAGTATCCCGACCGTCTGGTGTACTTTGCACCGATCACCCAGACTGAAGTGGCGGTGGATGATTTTCAGGCGGTTTCCGCGCAGCCGGCCGCGTCGGCCCGGCTGCTGGGCTGGGTCGGGCTGGACGTGTCGCGCAGCGCCACCATCCGGAGCCAGCGGGACGCCATCGTGCGCAGTCTGGTCATCCTGCTGGCCGGCCTTTGCGTCAGCTTCTATTTTGCATGGCGAATCGGGCGCCAGATCACGCGGCCGATTTTGGCGCTGACGCATACGGTGAGCCGGATCGGCGAGGGGCATCTGGATGAACGGGTGGCGCAGACGGGCGAAGCCGAACTGGGCATGCTGCAGCGCGGCGTCAATCACATGGCCTCGCATTTGCAGACCATGCAGGACCAGATGCAGGAAAAGATCGACCAGGCCACCGCGCGCCTGGTGTATCAGGCCAGCCACGACGGGCTGACCGGGCTGATCAACCGCCGCGAGTTCGAGCAGCGGCTCGAGCGCATGCTGTTGTCGTCGCTGCAGCAGGGGCGCGAGCATGCGCTGTGCTACATGGACCTCGACCAGTTCAAGGTGATCAACGACACCTGCGGCCACGCGGCAGGCGACGAGTTGCTGCGGCAGCTGGCCCTGCTGCTGAAAGGCAATCTGCGCGAACGCGACACGCTGGCCCGTCTGGGCGGCGACGAATTCGCCCTGCTGCTGGAGAACTGCACGCCGGCTGACGCGCTGGAAGTGGCGGATTCCTTCCGCGCCGAGGTGCAGCGCTTTCGCTTCAAGTGGGGCGACCGCATTTTTGCGGTGGGCATGAGCGTCGGGTTGGTGGCGATCAACCGCGACAGCGGCACTACAGCCAACCTGCTGTCGGCCGCGGATGCCGCGTGCTATGTGGCCAAGGACCACGGGCGCAACCAGATTCACGTCTACGAGAGCCGCGATCACGATCTGGTGCGCCACCGTGGCGAGATGCAGTGGGTGGAGCGCATCCAGCGGGCGCTGGAAGAGCAGCGTCTACGCCTGTCGTGGCAGGAAATCCGCCGCACCGACGGCGCCGTGGAACCGTTCCGCCATGTCGAGCTGTTGCTGCGCATGGTGGACGACGACGGCAGCGAGATCTTGCCGATGGCCTTTATTCCCGCGGCCGAGCGCTATTTCATCATGCCCGCCATCGACAGCTGGGTGATCGGCGAGACCCTGCACCTATGCCAGCGTTATCTGGCGGCCGGACGCGAGCAGCAATGCCTGTTTGCGGTCAACCTGTCGGGTGCGTCGCTGAAGGATCCGGCGTTCCGCCGCATGCTGCTGACGAGTCTGCGCGAGAACCCCGACCTGGGGCCACACCTGTGCTTCGAGATCACCGAGACGGCGGCCATTGGCAACCTCGCCGTCGTCAACGAATTCATCGGGGCGATGCGCGAGTTCGGCTGCCGCTTCGCGCTGGACGATTTCGGCAGCGGCCTGTCGTCCTTCACCTACCTGAAGAACCTGAAAGTGGATTATCTGAAGATCGACGGCGCCTTCGTGCGCGACATCGCGACCAATGCGATCGACCGCGCGATGGTCGAGGCGATTCATCGCATCGGCCACCAGATGGGACTGAAGACCGTGGCCGAATACGTCGAGTCGGATGCGACGCTGGCGATGCTGCGCCAGATCGGCGTGGACTATGCGCAGGGCAACGGGCTGCATGCGCCCGAATCGCTGGAAACGTTGTGCGGACAGTCCTGAGCCGCGCGGCGCGCGCGCAACCCTAGTCCTGCACGCCGAACCCGGCGCCGACAACCGCCTGCACCAGCGTCGCGCGATCGGTGCGGGCAGCGTCGTAGACCACGCGGGCCTGGCCGGGCTGCAGCGTCACCTCGACAGTCTGCACCCCGGGCACGGCGGCCAACACCCGCTGCACGCTGTTGACGCAGCCGCCACAGGTCATGCCGGTCACGGGCAATATAATTTCGTTCATGTGGACCTCGGTCGGGACACTCAAACTCTGATTCTAAGCCAGCCAAAAAACAAAAGCCCGCGGTTGCGCCGCGGGCTTTCGTGTCGTGGCCGCCTTACTTCTTGCGCGGCCGCTTGCGCAGGGTTTCCTTGGTGTGGTCGATCAGGCGGTCGGCCACCACTTCGGCGTCCACGCTGAAGCTGCCGTCGGCGAGCGCGGCCTTGACCGATTCCACCTTGCCCAGATTGGTGACGTCGACCGAGGCGAGCTCGGCTTCCAGCGAGCGGACGCGGGTGCTCGATTCGGTCAGCGTCAGCGAATCGCTGCCGCCGGCGCTGGCGGCAGGGGCCTTGCCTCCGCCCTTGCCCTTGGTGGCGGAAACTTTGGAGGCGGCGGGCGGGGTGATGCGCTTGTCGATTTTCACGGGAAGTCCTCGTCGCAGTTGTCTATTATTTGTGACTGTTTTGGCAGTCAAAGGTTTATCGGCGTAGCCCGTTAAATCTTTAGCTGTTTTGCCGGGCTGCGCCGAGCAGCGGCACCACCCCGTCCAGCCCCACCTGGTTCAGCGCGTAGCTGGCCTGCGCACGCACCACCGGCTTGGCGCGGTAGGCGATGCTGAGGCCGGCCTCGGCCATCATTTTCAGGTCGTTGGCGCCGTCGCCCATCGCGATGACCTGGTCCTTCGCCAACCCCAGCTGGCTGCGCACGCGCTGCAGCCAGTCGGCCTTGCCCTGGGCGTCGACGATGTCGCCCAGCACGCGGCCGGTCAGTTTGCCATCGACGATTTCGAGCGTGTTGGCGGCGGTGTAGTCCAGCCCCAGGCGGGGCTTCAGGCGTTCGGTGAAGAAGGTGAAACCGCCCGACACCAGCAGGGTCTTGATTCCGGCCGCGCGCACCGCCGCCAGCAGGCTTTCGGCGCCCGGCGACAACTGCAGGCGCTCGTCGTAGACTCGCTGCAGCGCGGATTGATCCAGCCCTTCGAGCAGCGATACCCGGCGGCGCAGGCTTTCGGCAAAGTCGATCTCGCCGCGCATCGCGGCTTCGGTAATCGCCGCGACCTGGGGCTTCAGCCCCTGCATGTCGGCGATCTCGTCGATGCACTCGATGGTGATCAGCGTCGAGTCCATATCCATCACCAGCAGGCCGAAGTCGTCGATGCGGCGCTCGGCAGGCACCCAGCCGCAGTCGAAGCGGTTTTCCTCGCAGTAGGCGGCGACCGCATCGCGCTGGTCTGCGTCGGCCGCCACCAGGCGGAAGGCGGTCGGCGTCACTGCCTCGATGGCGGTGGCTGAGGTCAGCTTGGCGAGCTGCTTCAGGTCGGGAGTGGGGACGTCGGGGCCCTGCACGATCAGGTTCATGAATGCGCTATTTCAAGAGGTTGAAAAAAGTGATGACGTTGGCCGCACGGACCTCGGGCGCGGACGAAGCCACCGTCCAGCGCAGGCGGTTTTCGCCGGCCAGCTTGATGTCGCGCCGGGTCTGGATCAGCTGGATGATACGGCCCGGATCGATCGGCGGTTGTGGAACGAACTGCAGCAGGATGGCTTCGCCGCTGGCGTCGACCTTCAGGATGCCGAGCGCTTTCGCCGCGAGACGCAGGCGATGGGTATCGAGCAGCGCGCGCGCCGGGTCGGGCAGATGGCCGAAGCGGTCGATCAGCTCTTCCTGAAGCCGGGCCAATTCCTCGGTGTCGTGCGCGCTGGCCAGTCGCTTGTACAACACCAGTCGCTCGTGCACGTCGGGGCAGTAGTCCACCGGCAGCAGCGCCGGCGTGTGCAGGTTGATCTCGGACACCACGCCCAGCGGCTGGCTCATGTCCGGCTCCTTGCCGGCCTTCAGGCTCGCCACCGCCCCGGCCAGCATGTCGTTGTAGAGCGAAAAGCCCACCTCGATGATTTCGCCGCTCTGCTTGTCGCCCAGCACTTCGCCGGCGCCACGGATTTCCATGTCCTGCATCGCCAGATGAAAACCCGAGCCCAGCTCTTCCAGCAGCTGGATCGCTTCCAGCCGCTTCTTCGCCTGCGCCGTCAGCGTGCGGTCTTCCTCCACCAGCAGATAGGCGAAGGCCTGGTGGTGCGAGCGCCCGACGCGGCCACGCAACTGATGCAGTTGCGCCAGTCCGAACTTGTCGGCGCGGTTGATCAGGATGGTGTTGGCGGTCGGCACGTCGATGCCGGTCTCGATGATGGTGGTGCACAGGAGGATATCGAAACGCTGCTGGTAGAAATCGCGCATCACCTGTTCCAGTTCGCGTTCGCCCTGCTGGCCGTGGCCGACGCGGATGCGCGCTTCCGGCAGCAGCTTTTCCAGCCGCTCGCGCATGGCCTCGATGGTGCTGACCTCGTTGTGCAGGAAATACACCTGGCCGCCGCGCTTCAGTTCGCGGAGCACCGCCTCGCGGATCAGCCCGTTCGAAAACGTCTGGACGAAGGTTTTGACGGCCAGCCGCTTCTGCGGCGCCGTCGCGATCACCGAAAAGTCGCGGATGCCTTCGAGCGACATCGCCAGCGTGCGCGGGATCGGCGTCGCGGTGAGTGTCAGCACGTCGACTTCGGCGCGCAGTGCCTTCAACTGCTCTTTCTGGCGCACGCCGAAGCGGTGCTCCTCGTCGAGGATCACCAGGCCCAGGCGGGCGAATTTGACGTCCTTCTGGATCAGCCGGTGGGTGCCGATGACGATGTCGAGCTTGCCGTCCGACAGCGCCTGCAGTGCGGCGGCCTGTTCCTTGGGGCTGCGGAAGCGCGACAGCTCGGCAAGCTTGATCGGCCAGGCGGAAAAACGGTCGGAGAAATTATGGAAATGCTGCTCGGCGAGCAGCGTCGTCGGCACCAGCACCGCCACCTGGTAGCCGCCCATCACCGCCATGAAGGCGGCGCGCAAGGCGACCTCGGTCTTGCCGAAGCCGACGTCGCCGCACACCAGCCGGTCCATCGGCTTGCCCGACTGCATGTCGGCCATCACCGCCGCGATCGCTGCCGCCTGGTCGGGCGTTTCCTCGTAGCCGAAGCCCTCGGCGAAGGCCTCGTAGTCGTGCAGCGAGAACTTGAACGCATGGCCCTCACGCGCCGCGCGCAGCGCATACAGGTTCAAGAGTTCGGCCGCGGTGTCGCGCGCCGCCTGCATGGCGCGGCGGCGCGCCTTCTCCCATTGGTCGGTGCCTAATTTATGTAAGGGCGCGGCGCCTTCGCCCGCGCCGGAATAACGCGAGATCAGGTGCAGGTTGGCGACCGGCACATAGAGTTTGTCGCCCTTGGCGTATTCGAGCTGGAGGAACTCGGTGTCGCCATCGCCGAGGTCCATGTTGACGAGACCGAGGTACTGGCCGACGCCGTACTGCGCATGCACCACCGGGTCGCCGGGCTTCAGT
>JAKACL010000010.1 GCA_021821425.1 Pseudomonadota bacterium | reverse complement strand
CAGTTTGCGCGGCCCGAACTGATCGACCACATCCGCAATGCCCAAACCGGCGACCTGTCGCTGGCGGTGGCGGCCGAACTGCCCGACTGGGTGCTCGAAAAGCTGCAGCAGTCGATGAACGACGCCGACATCCTCGCGCTCGGCCGCGCGCTGCAGCAGCCGGCGCCGCTCGACGTGCGGGTGAACGCGCACAAGGCCGGTCGTGACGCCGTGCTGGCGCAGCTGCAGGCGGAAGGCCTGACGATCGAGGCGACGCCGTATTCGCCGTGGGGCATCCGCTTCAAGGACCACCCGGCGATCAACCGCCATCCGCTGTTCCTCGACGGCAGCCTGGAAGTGCAGGACGAAGGCAGCCAGCTGCTCGCGCTGCTGCTCGGCGCACGGCGCGGCGAGATGGTGTGCGATTTCTGCGCCGGCGCCGGCGGCAAGACGCTCGCGATCGGCGCGATGATGGCGTCGACTGGTCGCCTGTATGCGTTCGACGTGGCGGAGAAGCGGCTCGCCAACCTGAAACCGCGGCTGGCGCGCTCGGGCCTGTCCAACGTGATGCCGCAGCTGATCGCCTCCGAGAACGACACCCGGGTGAAGCGGCTCGCAGGCAAGCTCGACCGCGTGCTGGTCGACGCGCCGTGCTCGGGCCTGGGCACGCTGCGGCGCAATCCCGACCTGAAATTCCGCCAGTCGCCCGAAAGCGTGGCCGAGCTGACGCAGAAGCAGACTGCGATCCTGCGCGCGGCGGCGCGGCTGCTGAAGCCGGGCGGGCGCCTGGTCTACGCCACCTGCAGCCTGCTGCCGGAAGAGAACGAGGCCATTGTCGACGCGCTGCTGGCCGAAGGCGGTTTCACTCTGCTGCCGGTGAACGAACTGCTGGCGCAGCACAAGATTCCGCTCGACACCGGGGCGCTGCTGAAGCTGTCGCCCGCGGTGCATGGCACCGACGGCTTCTTTGCCGCCGTACTGGTCAAATCTGCCGCTTGACCGCTCCGGGCTTTGTATGAACACTGCCACGATGCTTTCGACGCTCGACGATCCCGCATGACAGTTGCGCCGCTCGACCCCGACACGCTGGGCACGCTGTGCGGCCTGTTTCGCGGGCGCGTGGCCGCGACGCCGGACCAGGTGGCCTACCGCCAGTTCGACGACAAACGCGGGAGCTGGGTGAGCTTCACCTGGGCGCAGGTGGCCACCGAGGTGTCTCGCTGGCAGGCTGCGCTGGTCAAGGAAGGTCTGGTGCCCGGCGATCGCGTCGCGGTGATGCTGAAGAACTGCGTCGAGTGGGTGATCTTCGATCAGGCCGCGCTCGGGCTGGGGCTGGTCACGGTGCCGCTGTATCTGGACGACCGCCCCGACAGCGCGACCTACATCCTCGACCACTCGGACGCCAAGCTGCTGCTGATCGAAGGCAAGTTCCAGCACAAGAAGCTGGCCGAAATCGCCGGCACGGCGCACAGCCTGCAGCGCATCGTCAGCCTGGTGGCGCCGGCGAACGGATTGTCCGACTGGAGTACGCGTTTTGCAGTGGCCGCCGACTGGCTGGCGGCTGCCACGGATACCCCCGTCCCCGAACGCCACATCACCGCCGACCTCCTGGCCAGCATCGTCTACACCTCGGGCACCACCGGGCGCCCCAAGGGCGTGATGCTGACGCATGAGAACCTGTTGTGGAATGCCTGGTATGCGTCGCAATGTGCGGATTTCGGCGCGCACGAAGTGTTCCTGTCCTTTCTGCCGCTGTCGCACACGCTGGAACGCACCGGCGGCTATTACCTGCCGATGCTGACCGGTGCCGAAGTCGCCTATGCGCGCTCGATCGCCCAGCTGGCGCAGGACCTGCAGGAGATTCGCCCGACCGTGTTGATTTCGGTGCCGCGCATCTACGAGCGGGTGTACCGCCGCATCCAGGACAACCTGGAGAAGAAAGGCCTGCCCGCGCGCGTGCTGTTCAAGCTGGCGGTCAAAGTGGGCTGGCGGCGTTTCGAAGTGGAGCAAGGACGGGCACGCTGGCATCCGGAGCTGTTGCTGTGGCCGCTGCTCGACCAGCTGGTGGCGGGCAACGTCACGCAGAAACTGGGCGGCCGGCTACGACTGGCGATTTCAGGCGGCGCAGCGCTGGCGCCGGAAATCGCGCACGTCTTCATTGGCCTCGGTGTGCCGATCTACCAGGGCTACGGGCTGACCGAGAGCAGCCCCGTGGTGACCTCCAACCGCCCCGACTCCAACGTGCCGTCCAGCATCGGCCAGCCGCTGCCCGGCATCGAGGTGAAGATCGGCGACAACGACGAACTGCTCACCCGCAGCCGCTGCGTGATGCGCGGCTACTGGAAGAACGAGGAGGCCACCCGCGCCATGATCGATGCCGAGGGCTGGCTGCACAGCGGCGACAAGGTTACGGTGGATGCCCACGGGCACTATGCGATCGTCGGTCGCATCAAGGACATCATCGTGCTGAACAACGGCGAGAAGGTGCCGCCGTCCGAAATGGAAGCCGCCATCCAGCTCGACCCTCTGTTTGAGCAGGCGATGATCGTCGGCGAAGGCAAGCCTTATCTCGCCGCGCTGATCGTCCTCAACGAGGAACACTGGAACAGCTTTGCCGCCCATCTCCACCTCGACCCGGCGCAGCCGGCCACATTGCGCAACCCCAAGGTGGTGAAGGCGGTGACCAAGCACGTCGCACATCAGCTCAAGCATTTCCCGGGCTACGCCCAGATTCGCCGTCTGCACCTGGACCTCAAGCCGTGGACGCTGGAAGACGGCCTTTTGACTCCCACGCTCAAAATCAAGCGGGACCTGATATTCAATCGCTATCGCGACGCGATTGAAGCCCTGTACGCGGATTCCGAACGCTAACCCTTCCGATTATCCATAAGGAGACTTTCATGATGTTTCGTCTGAACCGCCTGGCTGCAGGCTTGATGCTGCTGGGGGGCACCACGACGGCCCACGCCGCCGGATTTGCCTTGATCGAGCAGAACGCCAGCGGGCTGGGCAACGCCTACGCCGGCCAGGCCGCCGCCGCGACCGACGCCAGCACGATCTTCTTCAATCCGGCGGGCATGACCTCACTGCCGGACCGTCAGCTGGTGCTGGCCGGACATCTGATTAAACCGCAGGCCGAATTCACCGGAACCTCGACCATCGGGGGCGGCGATGGCGGCGATGCCGGTGGACTGGCACTGGTGCCGAATGCCTACTACGCATTTCGCCTGACGCCGGACGTGCATCTGGGCATCGGCATGAACGCACCGTTCGGCCTGAAGACGGAGTACGACTCCACCTGGGCGGGACGTACCCAGGCGATCAAGTCCGAACTGAAGACCGTCAACCTCAATCCTTCGATTGCCTGGAAAGCGAGCGAAACCCTGTCACTGGGCGCGGGCGTGAGCCTGCAGTACGCCGAGGCGACGCTGACCAATGCCAGCGGTTTTGGCCTGGCGACCGTCAAGGGAGACGATGTCAGCTGGGGTTTCAATCTGGGCGCCTTGTGGTACGTGAACGATGCGACCCGCATCGGCCTGGCCTATCGTTCCGAGGTCGACTACACGCTTGAAGGTACGGTGACGTTCTCGGGATTGCCTGCCGGCAATGGCCCGGTGACAGCGGACGCCACGCTGCCGGATTCGGCTTCGCTTTCGCTTTTTCATAAACTCAACGAACGTTGGGACCTGCTGGCGGACGTGACCTGGACAGGCTGGAGCGATTTCGACGAATTGCGCATCGTGCGCACCAGCGGTGTCGTGGTGGGGCTGACCCCGGAAAACTGGGACGACAGCTTCCGTTATTCGGTGGGCGCCAACTATCGCCTCAACGACAAGCTGACCCTGCGTGGCGGCGTGGCGTACGACGAGACCCCGGTGTCCGATGCCTATCGGACCGCGCGCATCCCCGACGAGGACCGCACCTGGATCGCCGTCGGCGCGCAGTACCGGCTGTCCGAGCGCAGCAAGATCGACGTGGGCTATGCGCACTTGTTCGTCAAGGATGCGCGCATCAACAAGACCGAAAGCGGTGTCACCCTGACCGGCACCTACGAGGCCTCGGTCGACATCCTGTCGGCGCAGCTGACGGTGGATTTCTGACCCCCGCCCGGGCGGTCCCCACGCGGGCTGCGGGCCCCAGCCCAGACACGAATAAACCTTGATTTTTATGGGGTTTGTCCGTATATTCCAAGACGTGATTGTCCTTTTTTAGGAACCGAAAACCATGCAATTAGGCTTGTTTGATCTGCCCTGGTGGGGCTATGTCGTCGTGGCACTGGGGCTGACCCACGTGACCATCGCTGCCGTCACCATTTTCCTGCACCGTTCGCAGGCGCACCGCGCCGTCGATCTGCACCCCATCGTCAGCCATTTTTTCCGTTTCTGGCTGTGGATGACCACCGGCATGGTCACCAAGGAATGGGTCTCCATCCATCGCAAGCACCACGCCAAGTGCGAAACCGCCGACGATCCGCACAGCCCGCAGGTCAAGGGCATCAGGAAGGTCTTCTGGGAAGGCTCCGAACTGTACCGCGCCGAGGCCAAGGTGGCCGAGACGCTGGAAAAATACGGCCACGGCACGCCCGACGACTGGATGGAACGCAATGTCTACAGCCGTCACTCGGCCGCGGGCATCTGGGCGATGATGGCGATCAATATCGCGCTGTTCGGCCCGCTGGGCCTGACCATCTGGGCGGTGCAAATGGCCTGGATTCCGGTCACCGCCGCCGGCATCATCAACGGCATCGGCCACTACTGGGGTTACCGCAACTTCGCCAGCGAGGACGCCAGCACCAACATCGTGCCGTGGGGCATCCTGATCGGCGGCGAGGAACTGCACAACAACCACCACGCCTACGGCACCTCGGCCCGCCTGTCGAACAAGTGGTACGAATTCGACATTGGCTGGCTCTACATCAAGCTGATGACTTACGTCGGCCTGGCGACCGTCCGCAAGGTCGCGCCTACGGTGAAATGGCAGCCGGCCAAGCCGCTGTGCGACCTCGATACCCTGCAGGCCGTGATCACCCACCGCTACGATGTGATGACGCGCTTCGTGAAGAGCGTGCGAGCAGACAGCATGGCCGAGATCGCCAAGCTGAAGGCCGGCACCAATCTGCCGCAGAACTGGAATTTCGACAGCTTCCGCCGCTGGCTGCACAAGGAGCCCGCCGAACTCGCGGCAGCCGACAAGGCCGAGCTCGACACTTTGCTGGGCAAGAGCGAGCGGCTGCAAACCGTGTACCGCATGCGTCAGGAGCTGGCTGCCATCTGGGGCCGTTCCTCAGCCAGCCGCGAGCAGTTGCTCGAGCAGTTGCAGGCCTGGTGCAAGCGCGCCGAAGAGAGCGGCATCCAGTCGCTGCAGCAGTTCTCGGTGCGCCTTCGCAGCTACGCCTGATCGTAAGGGGGCTGCGGTCCCCGGTACTGCACGCATAAAAAACAAAAAACCCGCCGGTTGGCGGGTTTTTTATTGGACAGCCAGGCTGGATTACTTCAGCTTGGTTTCCTTGTACATCACATGCTTGCGAGCCTTGGGATCGAACTTGCTGATCTCCATTTTCTCCGGCATGGTTTTCTTGTTCTTGGTGGTGGTGTAGAAGTGACCGGTGCCCGCAGTGGACTCCAGCTTGATCTTTTCGCGTCCGCCTTTAGCCATGATTCAGTTCCTTAAATCGCTTCGCTAGATTAAATGGCTTCGCCACGGGCGCGCAGATCGGCCAGCACGGCGTCGATGCCGTTCTTGTCGATCGTGCGCAGGGCGGCGTTGGACAAACGCATACGCACCCAGCGGTTTTCGCTCTCCACCCAGAACCGGCGATATTGCAGGTTGGGCAGGAAACGACGCTTGGTTCTATTGTTGGCGTGGGAAACGTTGTTTCCGACCATGGGCTTCTTGCCCGTTACGATACATACGCGAGCCATGACGCTGCTCCAAAAATTTAAGGGTTACAAATCCGGTGAACGGGCGGGGTCAACAATAAGCGCCAACCCGAGAACCGCGATTTATATCACAGCTTGCAAGCGCGAGGCAAGTGGGGCGAGCGCTCAGAGTTGGCCGGACTCCATGAAAGACAGCGAGGACGCGCCCGCCACGATGAAGTGGTCGAGCACGCGGATGTCCACCAGCGCCAGCGCATCCGCCAGCTGCCGGGTGAGCATGCGGTCGGCCTGGCTGGGTTCGGCCACCCCGCTCGGGTGGTTGTGCGCGAGGATCAGCGCGGCGGCGTTGTGCGCCAGCGCGCGGCGGATGATTTCGCGCGGGTAGACGCTGGTTTGCGTCAAGGTGCCGCGAAACAGCTCCTCCACCGCAATCACCCGGTTCTGGGCATCCAGAAACACGCAGCAGAACACCTCGTATTCCTTGCCGCGCAGCACCAGCCGCAGGTAGTCGCGCACGGCGGCGGGCGAGGTCAGCGCGTCGCCCGCCTGCATGTCCTCGGCCAGCGTGCGGCGCGCCATTTCCATCACCGCCTGCAGCAGTGCGTATTTGGCCTCGCCGACCCCGGGCGCCTCACAGGCGGTTTTCCGGTCGGCGCGGCACAGGCCGCCCAGCCCGCCGAAGCGCGCGATCAGTTCGCGCCCGAGATCGACCGCGCTTTTGCCGACCACGCCGGTGCGCAAAAATACCGCGACCAGCTCGGCGTCGGTCAGTGCGCCCGCGCCCTGCTTCAACAGCTTCTCGCGCGGACGCGCGTCCTCCGGCCAGTCGCGGATCGCCATCGCTGCCCCCCTCCCGTAGAATGTGTCATTTTCATAGAATCCGGGCCGGGAATCGAGACTGTGGCACTGCCAGGCAAAAAAATCCTCTTGGGCGTGACCGGCGGCATCGCAGCCTACAAGGCGGCGGAGCTGTGTCGTCTGCTGGTCAAGGCCGGCGCCGACGTGCAGGTGGTGATGACCGCCGCCGCGCAGCAATTCGTCGCCCCGCTCACCTTCCAGGCGCTGTCCAGCAAGCCGGTGCTGGTCTCGCTGTGGGAGGCCGCCCGCGGTGACGGCATGGAACATATCCACCTGTCGCGCGAGGCCGATCTGCTGCTGGTGGCGCCGGCCTCGGCCGACTTTCTGGCGAGGCTCGTCCATGGCCGTGCCGACGATCTGCTGTCGACCCTGAGTCTTGCCCGCACCTGCAAACTGGCCGTCGCGCCCGCGATGAACCGCGAAATGTGGGCGGCCGCGCCGACCCAACGCAATCTGGCGCAGCTGCATGCGGACGGCGTCACCGTGCTGGGGCCGGCCGTGGGCGAGCAGGCCTGCGGCGAAACCGGCCTCGGACGTATGCTGGAGCCGGCCGAGATCCTGGCCGCGCTGCCCGGCATGCTGGGTGCCGGTCCGCTTGCGGGCAGACGGGTCTTGATCACCGCCGGTCCCACCTTCGAGGCGATCGACCCGGTGCGCGGGCTGACCAACCGCAGCTCCGGCAAAATGGGCTATGCGCTGGCGCGGGCGGCAGCGGATGCGGGCGCCGAAGTGTGCCTGGTGTCGGGGCCGACCTGTCTCGCCGCGCCAGCCGGGGTGCGCCGCATCGATGTGCAAAGTGCCCTAGAAATGCGCGACGCGGTATTGCGCGAACTGCCGTGCGATGTATTTATCGCGGTGGCGGCGGTGGCCGATTACCGGGTGGATCGCGCGGCGACGCAGAAAATCAAGAAAAGCGATGCCGGCCTGTTGCTGAACCTGGTTCCCAACCCCGACATCTTGGCCGAGGTCGCCGCCTTGCCCGATGCGCCGTTCTGCGTGGGCTTCGCCGCCGAGACCGAGCGTCTGGCCGAGCATGCCGAAGCCAAGCGTCTGAAGAAAAAATTGCCGCTGCTGGTCGGCAACCTGGCGCAGGACACGCTCGGCCAGGACACGGCCGAACTGGTGCTGTTCGACCACCGGGGTGCGCATCCGCTGCCGCGGGCCGATAAATCCACCCAGGCGCGACAGCTGATCCGCCACCTGGGCCTCCTGCTCGACTGACGAAATCCCGACGACTATGAAGATGGATGTGAAGATTCTCGACACCCGCCTGCGCGACCAGCTGCCGCATTACGCCACTCCGGGCGCCGCCGGGCTCGATCTTCGTGCCTGTATCGATGGTCCAATTGTACTGGACCCCGGCGAAACCCGACTGATCCCGACTGGCATGGCCATCCACCTGGCCGACCCCGGCTACGCAGCGCTGATCCTGCCGCGTTCGGGTCTCGGTCACAAGCACGGCATCGTGCTGGGCAATCTGGTCGGGCTGATCGACTCGGATTATCAGGGCCAGTTGATGGTCTCCGCCTGGAACCGTGGACAACAGGCGTTCGAACTGACGCCGATGGAGCGGCTTGCGCAGCTGGTCATCGTGCCGGTGGTGCAGGCCGAGTTCAATGTGGTGGAGGACTTCAAAAGCAGCCAGCGCGGCGAAGGCGGATTCGGCAGCACGGGCCGACAGTAATGTCGGATTTCTTTACACCCTGAAAGAAGGCGGCGTCCGGCAGGACGGCAGGAAGCACACGGATTGTTGGGGCATGGATCTTGCTGTTAACTGCCCTGATAGCGGCGGCCGCTCCGGAACACAAGCGGCCGCCATTGCGGAGACAACTACAAACATAAGAGGTGTTGGTGCCGGTTGGCGCATACGTCATGCCCCACATTTCCATCGTGCGATCTGGCCTGATCCTGGCCGCAGCCCTGGTGCTGCTGGCCGGGCTTGTCACGTCCGCGCTGTACCTGTCGCGGCCGCAGGCGCAACCGGTGGCGGAAGAATTCGACAAGCCGGTGATGGCGACCCAGATTGAATTCATGGCCGACGCCATGCAGCGCAGCGCGGCGCAGATCGCCGCGCATCCGCAGACGCTGGCCTGCTTTGCCACCACCGCGCCGGACGTCTGCCAGGCGCAGGCCGCCAACCTCCATGCGCTCAATCAGGATGCCACCGTGCTGTTCGTCAGCGCCGGCCAGCGCCAGCTGCTGCCCGGTTTCCTGCCGGGCGATACGCGACGGTTGCTGACGGGTGCCGACGGCGATACCGCGGGCGCGACCGCCACCGCCACCTTCAATCTCGCGCTGTCGCATCCGGTGACGAACAGCAGCGGCGAGCGGCTCGGCTTCGTCATCGTCGAGCAGAGCGTGCCGCAGCTGCAGGCGCTGTTCGATACGTTGCCGCTGCCGGATGCGGCCGCCTATGCCGAGCTGCAGCAAAGCCAGCCGGACGAGGCCTTCATGGTGTTGATGCGGCGCGGCAACCAGGCGATCAAGCGCCAGGGCGAACCCGCCCTGATCGCGCTGGCCGGTACGCCGTGGCGGATTGCCGTGTGGCGGCCGGTGACGCCAGTGGCCGAGAACGTGGCGCCGTATGTGCTGGGCTGGCTGGTCGCGAGCCTGGTGATCGCGATTCTGGTGATGGGCACCACGCTGTCCGTACGCAACCGGGTGATCGACAACCTCCGCACCATGGTGAAACTCACCAACGATCTGCGCCAGCAGCGCCTGCGCAGCGATTATCCCGTCAGCCTGGTGGAATTCCAGGTCCCGCTGGAGACCATGCTGAAGCTCGGCAAGGTGATGCTGGGACGGCAGAAGGAAGCGACTTCGCAGGCGCGGCTCGATCACCTGTCCAAGGTCAACAACCGGCGCAGCTTCGACGAAAAGCAGAAGGAACTGTTCGCCAGCCTGAAAGACGGCTGGGCGCACAGTCTGCTGATCATGGACATCGACAACTTCAAGCAGGTCAACGACACCTTTGGCCACGAGGCGGGCGATCAGCTCATCATCAAGTTCGGCGACGCGCTGAAGAGCTGCCTGCGCAACAGCGACTTCATCGCCCGCCTGGGCGGCGACGAATTCTGCGTCCTGTTTCCGTTCACCCCGCTCGACCGTGCCCAGGAGCTGGCCGAGCGCCTGCGCGCGAAGATGCCGGAAAGCGTCGAGCTTATCCCAGGCGTGACGCAGAAGTTGTCGTGGAGCGGCGGCCTGTCCGAATACAGCCGCGAAGACAAGGAAGAAAACGAAGCGCTGGCGCGTGCAGACGCTGCCCTGCTGGAAGCCAAGCGCGGCGGCCGCAACGCCACCCGGGTCAAGGCCGCCTGAGCGCGGCAATTCCCAGTCCAAGTCCCAGTATCCCCCACAGCGCCAGGATCGGCGCGTTGCCCCATCGCACATACGGCGTGCTGCCCGCGTAGCCCTGAATGTCGCCGGACAGGCTGCCGGCGGTGAAGGGCGCGAGGCTCGCCAGCATGCGGCCCTTGGCATCGATGATCGCGGTGACGCCGGTATTGGTCGAGCGCAGCATCATGCGTCCGGTTTCCAGCGCACGCATCTGCGACATCTGCGCATGCTGCCAAGGCGCGAACGAGTCGCCGAACCAGGCCAGGTTGCTGACGTTGACCAGCACGCTCGCTTCGGGGAGCTGGCGGATGACCTCCTCCCCGAACGCATCCTCGTAGCAGATGTTGGCCGCCACACGCTGGCCGCCGATCGCAAGCGGGCGCTGGTCGGCAGCGCCGCGCGCGAAATCCGACAGCGGGATGTGCAGCACCTCGATCACCCAGCCCCACACCGCTTTCAGCGGAATGTATTCGCCGAAGGGCACCAGATGCACCTTGTGATAACGCTGGCTGGGTGCGCTGCCAAGGCTGATCACGCTGTTGTAGTAGTCGCCCTGGGGCGAACCGGTCGGCAGCCCCGTCAGCACGTCGCCGCCGTTTTTCCGGCCCAGCGCCGCGAGGCCCTCGCGGTAAACGTCGGGCAGGTTCGATTCAAACAGCGGCAGCGCGGTTTCCGGCAGCACGATCAGCTGCGCGGGCGAGGCGGCGGCCATGCGCGCGTAGCTTTCCAGCGTCGACAGCGCGACCTCGGGCTGCCATTTCAGGTCCTGCGGAATGTTGCCCTGCAGCAGCGCGACCGTGGTCGGCGCGCCGTCCGGCGTGGTCCAGTCGATGCCGCGCAGCGCCTGGCCGCCGACGCCGAGCGCCACGATGGCGGCAGCGGCCCACAGGCGTCGCACCACCATCCCGCGTGTCAGCACGATCCACGCGGCCAGCGCCGCGATCAGCGCCAGCAGGTAGGAGACGCCATAGACCCCGACCAGCGGCGCATAGCCCGCCAGCGGACTGGCGGGCACCTGCGAATACCCGGCCACCAGCCACGGAAAACCGGTGAACAGCCAGCCGCGCACCCATTCCGTCATGCCCCAAAGAAGCGGCATCAGCAGCAGCAGACGCGGCGTCGGCGCCAGCGGCCAGCGCGCCTGCAACGCACCGGCCAGCGCGGGGAAGAGCGCCAGCACGGCGCAGAACAGAAAGGTCGCCAGCGCCGCCAGCCAGGTCGCCATGCCGCCGTAGACCGACAGGCTGACGAAGACCCAGCTCACCCCCGCGATGAAGCAGCCCAGCCCCCACGCCAGGCCGACAAGGAAGCCGGCACGCATCGATGGGGTGCGCAACAGCAGGCCGAACAGCACCGCCAGGCTGACGAACGGCAGCGGCCAGACATCGAGCGGCGCGAAGCCGGCGACCGCGGTCGCCCCGGCAAGCAGACTGGTGAACAGGACGAAGGGAGAAACGCGCGGCATCGCGAACCGCCTGGCCGCCCGGTGCGACAGGCCGTTCAACGCGGCGCTTCGAAGTCGATATGGCCGTCGATCACGGTATAGCGCACGCGGCCCTGCATCGAATGGTTGAGGAACGGCGTGTTGTCGCCCTGGCTTGCCAGCGTTTTCTGGGTGGCGACCCATTCCGCGGCTTCATCGAAAATACAGATATCGGCGCAGCTGCCCACCTGCAAGGTGCCGCCCGGCACCCCGAGAATCTGTGCCGGCTTCCAGGTGATCAGGTCGATCGCCTGCAGCAGCGGCACGCCCATCTCGCGCGCCCATTTCAGCGTCAGCGGCAGCAGCAGTTCGACGCCGGAAGCGCCCGGCGCCGATTCGCCGAACGGTACCTGCTTCTGGTCTTCGTCGACCGGGGTGTGGTCCGAGCACAGGGCATCGATGGAGCCGTCGCGCAGCGCCTCGCGGATGGCATCGCGGTCGCGCAGGCTCCTGAGCGGCGGCACCAGATGCAGATGCGAATCGAAGCTGACGAGATCGTTTTCCGACAGGTGGACGTGGGTGCTGGCGACATCGCAGGTGATGGCAAGCCCCTGCGCTTTGGCCGCGCGCACCATCGCAATGCCGTCGCGGGTCGACAGCCGCGCAATGTGCACGCGCGCACCGGTCTGGCGTGCCAGTTGCAGGATCGTCGCCAGCGCCACCGTCTCGGCCAGCGACGGAATGCCGGGCAGGCCCAGCCGCGTCGCGACGGCGCCATCGTGCGCAATGCCGCCGCGCGCCAGCGAGACATCCTGCGCCCGCAGCCACAGGCTGAAATCGAAGGTGGCGGCGTATTCCATCGCGCGCAGCAGCACCTGGGTGTCGGTCATCGGCGCATCGGCCTGGGTGAAGGCGCGGCAGCCGGCCTCGGTCAGCTCGGCCATTTCGGTCAGCATCAGACCGTCGAGTTTTTGCGTCATCGCGCCGATCGGGTAGACGCGCGGTCCCGGCAGATTGCGGGCGCGGAATTTCAGCATTTCCACCAGCCCTGGCTCATCCAGCGGCGGGTCGGTGTCGGGCGGACAGGCCAGCGAAGTGACGCCGCCGGCGGCGGCGGCGAGCATTTCCGATTCCAGCGTCGCGCGGTATTCGAAACCCGGCTCGCGCAGCCGCACCGACAGGTCCACCAGGCCGGGGCAGACGACCAGCCCGCTCGCGTCGAGCGTGCGGTTGGCGTGAAAATCGGCCGGGGCGTGGCCGTTGCCGACGATCTTGCCTGCGGCGATATAAATGTCGGCGACCTCGTCGCGCGCGCTCATCGGGTCGACCACGCGCCCGTTCTTGATATGGATTTTCATGCAGACGCCTCGGTCAGGTGGTCGCGGGTGCTGAATCGCTCACGTCGGTGCTGGACAGCATTCGCCTTGCTGCCCAGCCCGCTCCGCGGGCCCCTCGTCAGATGGGTCATGCTGTCGCCCCGCCGGCCAGCATGGCCATCACCGCCATCCGCACCGCGATGCCATAGGTCACCTGCGGCAGGATCACCGACTGCGGGCCGTCGGCTACTTCGGATGCGATTTCCACGCCGCGGTTCATCGGGCCGGGATGCATCACGATGGCATCCGGTCTGGCGAGCGCGAGCTTCTCCGGCGTCAGGCCGAAGAACTTGAAATATTCCTGTGCGCTGGGCAGCAGCGCGCCCTTCATGCGTTCGTTCTGCAGGCGCAGCATGATGACGACGTCGCACCCACGCAGGCCGGTTTCCATGTCATAGAACACCTTGACCCCCATCTGCTCGACCCCGGTGGGAAGCAGCGTCTTCGGGCCGATCACGCGCACTTCCGGCACCCCGAGCGTGGTCAGCGCGTGGATCTGCGATCGCGCCACCCGCGAGTGCAGCACGTCGCCGACGATGGCCACCGTCAGGTTGTGAAATTCGCCCTTGAAGCGGCGGATGGTGAACATGTCCAGCAGGCCCTGGGTCGGATGGGCGTGGCGGCCATCGCCGGCGTTGATCACAGAAATATGCGGCGCGACGTGGCGCGCGATGAAATGTGCCGCCCCCGACTGCCCGTGGCGCACGATGAACATGTCGGCGTGCATCGCGGCGAGGTTGTCGACGGTGTCGAGGATCGCCTCGCCCTTGGTCTGGCTGGAGGTGGCGATGTTGAGGTTGACGACGTCGGCGGACAGCCGCTTGGCGGCGATCTCGAACGTGGTGCGGGTGCGCGTCGACGGTTCGAAGAAGAGGTTGAAAATCGATTTTCCGCGCAGCAGTGGGACCTTTTTTACTTCGCGCTCGCCGACGTCCATGAAGGATTCGGCGGTATCGAGGATTTGCGTCAGGATCGCGCGCGGCAGGCCATCCAGGGTGAGCAGGTGGCGCAGCCTGCCGTCTTCAGTGAGTTGTAGGTTCATGCGAGGCTGAGGGTGAGGTGGCCGTCGTCGAGGCGCGACAGATTGATGTTCTGATGGGGCGGCACGTCGAGCGTGAGTCCGGTGAAATCGGGGCGGATCGGCAGCTCGTGGTTGCCGCGGTCGACCAGCACTGCCAGCCGGATCGAGGCCGGGCGGCCGTAGTCGAACAGTTCGTTCATCGCGGCGCGCACCGTGCGTCCGCTGTGGAGCACGTCGTCGACCAGCACGATGTCGCGGTCTTCGAGGTCGAACGGCAGGTTGGACGGCTTCACTTGCGGGTGCAGGCCGATGCGCGAGAAATCGTCGCGGTAGAAGGAAATGTCGAGCATGCCCAGCGGTTGCTTGCAGCCGAGCAGCGCATGCAGGCGCTCGGCCACCCAGACGCCCCCGGTGTGGATGCCGACGATCACGGTCTCCGGCGTGAGGACCGGCGCGATGGCATCGGCCATTCGTGCAATCAGCGGGTCGACGTCAGGCAATGAGGCGGGCATCGAGAAATCCTTGCAGTATCAGTTGGGCGGCGACGGCGTCGGCCAGCGCCTTGTTCTTCTTGCCGTGGATGCCGCGCTCGTGCAGTGCGGATTCAGCTGCGGTGCTGGTGTGACGCTCGTCCACCAGAAACACCGGCAGCTTGAAGTGCGATTCTAATTTGCGCGCGAAGTTTTTGGCCACCCGTGTCATTTCATGCTCGCTGCCGTCGGCGTGGGTGGGCAGGCCCAGCACCAGCAGCACCGGTTGCCATTCGGCGATCAGTTTGGCGATGGCGTCGAGCCGCGCCTCGGTGGACGCGGCCGGGATGACGGTGAGCGGATGGGCGACGCCGATCGACAGTTCGCCCGAGGCCACGCCGGTGCGCTTGAGCCCCAGATCGAAGGCCAGCACCGTGCCGTGGGTGTCGACGAAGCTCAAGCGTGCCCGGCTTCGTCGGACAGGCTGGCGAAGTCGATGCCGAGCAGCTTCATCGCCGCCGGCAGACGTTCTTCGGGCGCCAGATCGAAAATCACCTGAGGGCTGGCCGCCACCGACAGCCAGGCGTTCTGCTTGATTTCTTCTTCCAGCTGACCGGCTGCCCAGCCCGCGTAGCCGAGCGACACCATGAACTTTTCCGGCCCGGCGCCCTGGCTCACTGCTTCGAGGATGTCTTTCGACGTGGTCAGACAGACCGCGTCGTTGACGGTCAGCGTCGAGCTGAAGGTTTGCGGCGTGTGCAGCACGAAGCCGCGCTCGGTCTGCACCGGGCCGCCGAAGTAGACGATCTTGTCGTGCAGGGGCGCCGGCAGCGAAAGTCCGATCTGCTCGAACAGCGTCGACAGATCGAGGTCGATCGGCCGGTTGACCACCACGCCGAGCGCGCCCTGCTCGCTGTGGTCGCAGATGTAGGTCAGCGTGCCGTTGAAATTCGGATCCACCATGCCGGGCATGGCGATCAGAAAATTGTGCGTGAGGTTGACGGTATCCATGATTGCCTTCCCATTGTAATCTGCCTCAAATCGAGCCAGAACCCTTTTTGTGTCACCCCCTGTTTGTTATATCGACCAGAATCGCCATGCCTGAATATGCCCGTGCGCTTGTCTGGTTTCGCCGCGACCTGCGCGATTTCGACCATGCGGCGCTCCACCACGCGCTGAAGCAGGCCCGGCAGGTGGTGTGCGCTTTTATCTTCGACAGCGAAATTCTCGATCGGCTCCCCCAGCCGGCCGACCGCCGGGTCGAATTCATCCATGCCAGCGTGGCCGAGCTCCAACAGGCGCTGGCGGCGAAGGGCGGCGGCCTGGTCGTGCGCCATGGCGTCGCGCGCGCGGAAATCGTGCGGCTGGCGGCGGAGCTCGAGGTCGATGCGCTGTTCTACAACCACGACGACGACCCCGCTGCGCGGGCGCGCGATGCCGACGTCGAGGCCGCGCTGGCGTCGCGCAGGGTGGCGGCCCACCATTACAAGGACACGGTGATTTTCGAACGCGACGAGGTGTTGACCGGCGCCGGCACACCGTTCAGCGTCTTCACGCCCTACAAAAACGCCTGGCTGAAGGCGCTGACACCGTCCTGCCTGCGGGGCTGGCCGGTCGGGGAGACCGACCGTCTGATGCCGCACTCGACGCCTCTCCCCAGTCTGGAGGACATGGGCTTTGCGCCGACCAACCTGCGCGCATTGAAGCTGCCCATCGGCATGGCGGGCGGGGCGCAGCTGTTCGACGATTTTCTCGACCGCATCGACCGCTATCAGGAGGCCCGCGATTTTCCCGCCATCAAGGGGCCGTCCTACCTGTCGGTGCACCTGCGCTTCGGCACCGTGTCGATCCGCCAACTGGCCGCTGCGGCCTGGCAACAGGGCGGGCGTGGGGCGCAAACCTGGCTCACCGAACTGATCTGGCGCGATTTCTATCATCAGGTGTTGTGGCATCGCCCCGACGTCGCCGCCGGCCATGCGTTCAAGCGGCAGTACGATGCCTTGCCCTGGCCGGATCCGCCGGGCCATTTCGAGGCCTGGTGCGAGGCGCGTACCGGCTACCCGCTGGTCGACGCCGCGATGCGCCAGCTGAACCAGACCGGCTACATGCACAACCGCCTGCGCATGGTGGCCGCGTCGTTCCTGACCAAGGACCTGCTGGTCGACTGGCGACGCGGCGAGCGCTATTTCGGCGACAGGCTGATCGATTTCGACCTGGCCGCCAACAGCGGCGGCTGGCAATGGGCCGCCTCGGTCGGCTGCGACGCCCAGCCGTGGTTTCGGATATTCAATCCGGTCACCCAGTCCGAGCGCTTCGATGCAGTGGGCCGCTTCATTCGCCGCTACCTGCCCGAGCTTGCCGGCGTGGCGGACCGCTATATTCACGCGCCATGGACCATGCCCGCTGCCGAGCAGTCGCGCTGCGGCGTGGCGATCGGGCGCGATTACCCGGCGCCGCTCGTCGACCATGCGGTCCAGCGCGTGCAGGCGCTGGCGCTGTTCAGGTCGGCGGCCGGCACACCGGCGGACGCACCGCCAGACCGCTGAGATAGCAGTCGAGCAGCGGTTCCGCGCAGGTGGCAAGGTCATAGCTGCCGGGATTGAGGACCCATTCGTGCATCAGGCCCACCATGTAGGCGTGCAGGCCCTGCGTGGCGAGGAAGGTATCGGTGTGCGCCGGCATCTGGCCAATGGCGACGGCCTGGTCGAACAGCGCCTGCACCCGCGACAGGCACGCGGCGCGGTCGGCGTCGTTCTTGGCGACCACCGGCGCGAGTTCCTCGGTGAATTCGCATTTGTGGAAGATCACGTCGAACATCGCCTGGGTGTCGGCACAGCCCGCCAGATGGGTAAGTGCCATTTGCGCCAGCCGGCGCACCGTGGCGAGCGGATCGGGTTGCGCGCTCTGGCTGGCCTCGGCGAGCAGCGCCTCCACCGGCAGGGTGCCGCGATCGCACACCGCCGCGAACAACTGCGCCTTGTCCTTGAAATGCCAGTAAATCGCGCCGCGCGTCACGCCGGCGCGCTCCGCCACGTCCGCCAGCCGGGTATGGGCCACGCCGCGCTCGCGGAAGACCTGCAAGGCGGCGGCCAGCAGGGCTTCGCGGGTGGCGAGGGCGTCTTCACGGGTTTTCTTGACCATGCGGGGATTGTCCCCAAAAAACCTGCGTAGATCAATTTACATTCATGCATGTATGCGATTAATATCGGCCGATTCCGCCCATCACCCGAGGCCGCGCCATGAATCGCCTAGCCGCTTTGCTTGCCCTCAGTCTGGTCGCCTTGCTTGCCGCGTGTGGCAAGCCCGATGGCGCGCCGCCCGCCGGCGCCGGCGCGCCGCCCCCGGCCGCGGTCACGGTCGAGGTGGCGACGCCGGCGAACGTGCCGATCAGCTTCGAGTACGTCGGCCGGCTCGAAGCCTCGCGCGAAGTCGAAATCCGCCCGCGCGTCACCGCGCTGATCGAGCGCCGGCACTTCGAGGAAGGGGCGCCGATCAAGGCCGGCGCATTGCTCTTCACGCTGGACGGCGCCAGCCTCGACGCCCAGATGCGCGCCGCCCAGGCCGAGGTGGCCAACCGGCGCGCATTGTTGAAGGAAGCGCAGGTCGAGCACGCGCGCAACCAGACGCTGGCGGCGCAGGGTTTCGTCAGCCGGCGCGCACTCGACGCCACCGAAGCGGCGCAGGGCGTGATGAAGGCCGAAGTGTCGGCGGCCGAGGCGCGGCTGGCCGACGCCCGCATCAGCCGCAGCTATGCGTCCATCCGCGCGCCGATTTCCGGCGTGATGGGACGCGCCCTGCTGGTGGAAGGCGCGCTGGCCAGCCCGAGCGGGCCGGCGCTCGCGACGCTCGCGCAGATCACCCCCATCTACGCGCGGTTTTCGATCGGCGAAGACGCGCGCCTGGCGCTGGAAAAACAGATCAGCGCCGGCGAGCTGCAAACCGGCCAGCAGAAAATCGGCCTGGTGCTTGCCGACGGTACCCGGCTCGACACCACCGGCACGCTGAATTTCAGCGATTACAAGGCCAATCACGAGACCGGCGCGTTCGATCTGCGCGCGGAGTTCGCCAACGCCGACGGCCGGCTCAAGCCCGGCCAGTTCGTCCGCGTCGTCGTCGAAGGCGGCACGTTGCCCGACGCCATTGCGGTGCCGCAGGTCGCGGTGCAGGACGGCCCCAGCGGCAAGTTCGTCTACGTGGCGGCGCCGGGCGAGAACGGCATGACCGTTGCCCTGCCGCGTCCGGTCGTCGTCGGCGCCTGGGTCGGCGCCGGCGACGCGGGCAAGGACGCCAAGGGGCGCTGGGTGGTCGAAAGCGGGCTTGCGGCCGGCGACCGCGTGATCGTCGACGGCATGGCGCGGATCTTTTTCCCCGGCATGCCGGTCTCGGCCAGCGAGGCTGGCAAGGGGGGCACGCCGCCGGCCGCCGCCGCACCCTCCGCCGCCGCCAAGCCATAAGGGGCCGCCATGTTCTCGCGCTTCTTCATCGACCGGCCGATCTTTTCCACTGTCCTTTCGATTCTCGTCGTGCTGGCGGGCCTGTTGGCGATGCGCGTGCTGCCGATCGCGCAGTATCCGGAGATCGCGCCGCCGGTCGTCACCGTGCGCGCGATCTATCCGGGCGCATCGGCCGGCGTGCTCGAGCAGACCGTGGCCGCGCCGCTGGAAAACGCGATCAATGGCATCGAGGACATGATGTACATGTCGTCGACGTCGGCGTCGAACGGCGTGCTCGAAATCCAGGTCACCTTCGAGATCGGCGCGGACGTCGACAAGGCCGCGCTCAACGTCAATAACCGGGTGAAGCAGGCCGAGGCCCGCCTGCCGGAAGAAGTGCGGCGGCAGGGCGTGAACGTGGAAAAAGGCTCGTCGGCCTTCCTGCAGGTGCTCGCCTTTCTTTCGCCGGACGGGCGCTACGACGACCTCTACACCAGCAACTACGTCACGCTCAACGTGCTGGACCGCCTGAAGCGGATACCCGGCACGACCAATGTGCAGATCTTCGGCGCCAAGGACTATGCGATGCGGATCTGGCTCAAGCCCGACCGCATGGCGCAGCTGGGGGTGACGGTGAAGGACATCTCCGACGCCATCAACGAGCAGAACGCACAGTTTGCGCCCGGCAAGATCGGCCAGCCGCCGGTCGATACGGGCCAGTCGCTGGTGTATTCGCTGACCGCACAGGGCCGGCTGGCCGACCCCGCCGAATTCGAGAACATCGTGGTGCGGGCCAACCGCGACGGCTCGCTGCTGCGGCTGAAGGACATCGCGCGGGTCGAACTGGGTTCCAAGGATTACGATTTCAACGGCCTCTACAACGGCAAGCCGGCCACCCTGGTCGGCATATTCCTGCAGCCGGGCGCGAACGCGCTCGACGTCGGCGACGAGGTCAAGCGCACCGTCGACGAACTGAAAAAATCCTTCCCCGAAGGCCTCGACTATGCGGTGCCCTACGACACCACGCGTTTCGTCGAAGTGTCGATCCGCGAAGTCGTCAAGACGCTCGGCGAGGCGATCCTGCTGGTGGTGCTGGTGGTGTTCGTCTTCCTGCAGAACTGGCGCGCGACGATCATCCCGATCCTGGCGGTGCCGGTGTCGCTGCTCGGCACCTTCGTCGGCCTGTTGCTGCTGGGCTATTCGATCAACACGCTGACGCTGTTCGGCATGGTGCTCTCCATCGGCATCGTCGTCGACGAC
>JAKACL010000227.1 GCA_021821425.1 Pseudomonadota bacterium | reverse complement strand
TGGCATCCACCTCGAACCAGTAGGGTGCCAGGCCCTGGACGCCGAAGGCGAGCCAGCTCCGATCCGGCCCGGTGCCGCTGTCGTAGCGCAACCCGACCTGCGTGTCCCAGTAGGCGGCCACCGCGTGGCCCCACAGCAGTTCGGTACGCGCTTCCTGAAGCTTTCCGGCATCGATGTCGCCTTCGGCCTTGAGCACCGCGCGATCGTAGGTGGTGCCGTACCAGGCCTGCAGCTCGTATTCCGTCGAAGTGTTGCCATCTGCATAGACGCCTTCAAGCCGGTCGACCAACAGTGCGGCGTAGCGGTGCTCGTCGCCGAGCTGCAGCGGCCCCCGCGTGTAGCCGCCCGAATAGGCATGCGGGTCGCGGGCGTCGGGCGGGGCCGAACCGCCCTGCATGGAAGCCATGTCCATTCCGCCGGCCTGGTTCATGTTGCTCATGTCTTGTCCGGCATCCTGCGCCCAGGCGGGGGCAAGGCCGAGTGCCAGGGTCAAGATGAGCAGCCGGGAAATATGCTTGTTCGTCATGATTTCGTTCTCAGTCCTTATTTCCGCGCGCATCACGCCACCACCACTTCGCGGAACATGCCCATGTCCATATGCAGGATCAGGTGGCAGTGCCACGCCCAGCGCCCGAGAGCATCGGCGGTGACGAGAAAGCTCACGCGCTGGGCCGGCTGCACGGGGATCGTGTGCCGGCGCACCTGGAATTTGCCTTCCGGGCTTTCCAGCTCTTGCCACATGCCGTGCATGTGCATCGGATGAGTCATCATGGTGTCGTTGACGAAGACCACGCGCAGCCGTTCGTTGTGGCGGAAATGCACAGGCGTGGACTGGCCGAATTCGACCCCGTCGATCGACCAGGCATAGCGCTCCATGTTGCCGGTGAGGTGAAGCTCGACCTCGCGCCCCGCGTCGCGCGCATCGAGCGGCCCGCCGATGGTGTGCAAGTCGGCTTGGGTCAGCACGCGCCGACCGTTATAGCGCAGGCCGACGCCGGGGTCGTCGAGATTGGTGCGAGGCGTGTCCACCCGCATGTCCGTGCTCGGTCCGTACTCGGTGCGAGCATGGCGTGCGCGTGCCACCCCCGTCATGTCGCCCATCATGTCCTCCATCTCGAGCGGCTGCGGTTTGTCGGGCGCGGGAACCTCCGCCTGCATGCCGGGACGCGGCGCCAGGGTGCCGCGAGCAAACCCGGAACGATCCATGGACTGGGCAAAGATCGTGTAGGCCTCTTCTTTTGGCTCCACGATCACGTCGTAGGTCTCGCCCGGCCCGATGCGGAACTCATCCACCGTGACCGGCTCGACGTCCTGGCCGTCGACCTGGACCACGGTCAGCTTGAGTCCCGGGATGCGGACGTCGAAGAAACTCATAAAGGCGGAATCGATAAAGCGCAATCTGACCTTCTCGCCCGGCTTGAACAGCCCGGTCCAGTTGCCGGCGGGAGCGGTACCGTTCATGAGATAGGTGTAGGTATAGCCGGAGACGTCGGCAAAATCCGTCGGGCTCATGCGCATCTGGTTCCACATCTCGCGCTTGTCGAGCGCGGAGCCGAGTCCCTCGTTCGCCACGTCGCGGAAGAAATCGATGGCGGTGGGCTGGTTGAAGTTGTAATAGTCACCCTGCATTTTGAGCTTGGCGAGTACCCGCATCGGGTCTTCGTCGGTCCAGTCGGAAAGCTGCACTACATAGTCACGCTCGGCACGCGGCCCACCAACTGCCGGGTCGATGATGATCGCGCCGTACAAACCGGTCTGTTCCTGCATCCCTGAGTGCGAGTGGTACCAGTAGGTGCCCGTCTGCCGGACCTTGAAGCGGTAGGTGAAGGTCTCGCCGGGCGGAATGCCCTTGAAGCTGATGCCCGGCACGCCGTCCATGTCGAAAGGCAGGAGGATGCCGTGCCAGTGGATCGAAGTGTCCTCGGCCAGCCGGTTGTGGACGCGGATGGTCACCGTATCGCCCTCGCGCAGCCGCAACGTGGGGCCCGGGATCGAGCCGTTGATGCTGGTGGCCATGCGCGGCGCACCTGTGAAATTGACTGGTGTCTCCGCAATCGTCAGATCAAACTCGGTGCCGGTGAGCACAGGGGCGGCACCAGTTACCGTGTCCTGGGCAAGCGCCCAGGCCGGCCTGACGATTGACGACAGGCCTAACAGAACACCACCCGCCGCAAGCCCCTGAACGAACCTGCGCCGCGCCGGATCGGGCACGGCCAAAAAAGGTTGTGAACGATGCCAGGGGATGTGTTTCATACGCCTCCAATCGAACAGAAAGATTTCGGTTCCAACCGTTAAAATATGGATCGCATATATAGATGAAGCTACGCGACCGTTTCTTCCAAGATGTTGACATCCTGCATGGGGCTTCCCGACATGAATCTTTCGCGAGCATTACAAATCTGTAATGCAAGCTTCCCGAGGAGTCATCTATGGCAGGATGGCTTAACCGCATTGACTTGCCGCATATGAAAATCCTGATCGTCGAAGACGAGCCCAAGACGGGCAACTACCTGAAACAGGGCCTTTCCGAAGCCGGCTTCGTTACGGATGTAGCCCGGGATGGTTGGGAAGGCCTGGACCTCGCAAAGAACGGCCATTACGACTTGATGATCCTGGATGTAATGTTGCCGGGCATTAACGGCTGGCAGGTGCTCGAAGGCGTGCGCAGGGCCGGCGTGCAGATGCCCGTGCTTTTCCTGACCGCACGTGACCATGTGGAGGACCGGGTCAAAGGCCTGGATCTGGGCGCCGATGATTACCTGGTCAAGCCGTTTGCCTTTTCCGAACTGCTGGCCAGGGTGCGCTCCCTGGTAAGAAGGGGCCAGGCCGGCCTGGATTCTTCCGTTCTCAAGGCGGCCGACCTCGAACTGGATTTGCTGCGGCGGCGCGCGGTCCGCGCAAGGCGCAAGATCGATCTGACTGCCAAGGAGTTCGCCCTGCTCGAGCTGTTCCTGCGCCGCAAAGGCGAGGTGCTCCCACGCAGCCTGATCGCCTCCCAGGTATGGGACATGAATTTCGATTCCGACACCAATGTCATTGACGTGGCCGTGCGTAGGTTGCGAGCCAAGGTGGATGACGGCTTTGAACTCAAGCTGATCCATACCGTGCGCGGCATGGGCTATGTGCTGGAAGAAACCGCCCCGTGAAATCCCTGTCGCTCACCGGCCGCATCAGCCTGCTCTTTTCTGCCTGCGCGGCGGTCGTGCTGTTGGGGCTGGGCTGGGTGGTCGTTCAGTCGATGGAAGCGCATTTCCTCGAAATCGACCGCCACGAGATAGAAGGCAAGCTTTCCCTGGTGCAGAATCTTCTGGCCAAGGTTGATGCGCCCGTCGACCTGGACGCCCTGCCCGGCCAACTGGACGATGCACTGGTCGGCCACCATGGCCTGTCTGTTGCACTCATCGCCAAGGACGGTTCGATCTGGTTTACGAGCCAGGCACAGGACTTCCCCGTTGCGCTGCTTTTGCAGGCCAAACCCGGCCATATCCTGACATGGACTGAAAACGCGCGGACCTATCGCGGCCTGACTGCGCCTGTCACTATTGGTCCGCAGGACTCTTTGCGTTTTACCGCAGCCATTTCCCTTGACATCACCCACCACAGGCAATTCAGGAGCGAGTTTCTGGTTCTGCTCACGTTTGCCACTATCCTGGCGGCCTTGGTCACTGCTACCTTGGGCTGGCTGGTCACCCACTTTGGCTTGCGCCCGTTGCGCAGAATGACCGCGCTCGCCACGAATCTCTCCGCCAGCCACCTGAACGAGCGCATCCCGGACACCCGCCTGCCTGTCGAAATAAGAAGCCTGGCCACGGCGTTCAACGCCATGCTGGCACGTCTCGAATCGTCCTTTCAACGACTATCCGAATTTTCATCGGATATCGCGCACGAACTGCGCACACCCGTCAGCAATCTCATGACCCAAACACAGGTCGCGCTATCCAAGGCGCGCAGTGCGGAGGAGTATCGGGAAGTCCTCTACTCCAACCTGGAGGAATATCAGCGTCTGACAAAAATGATCGGGGACATGCTGTTCCTTGCCAAAGCCGACAACGGCCTCATCATTCCCACCCGCGAGCCGGTCGATCTCGCGGCTGAAGTCAGGGACTTGTTCGCGTTCTACGAGGCGCTGGCGGAAGACAAGAGCATCACGCTCGCTGCCCGTGGTGCAGGA
>JAKACL010000226.1 GCA_021821425.1 Pseudomonadota bacterium | reverse complement strand
ATTACTTCTTCAAGTGTGAGCATCTTCAATTAATCTCCCAGCCAGACTTCCCAGATTTACATCCAGTACATCCAGCCAGGCAACCAAGATACCCACACCTATCGGCTGTTAAATTTTTAAAGAGCAGTTCGATTTGCGCTGCGTTTTTTGCTGCAGTGCGTTTCGAGAAGGTGCGCATTCTACAGAGCCATAGAATTTCGTCAACACTTCATTTGGAAATTTTTTAAATTATTTTCACCCGGGCAAATTTGCGCTTGCCGATCTGTAGCACCACGCTCGCGCCCTGCGCCAGTTGCAGCGCCCTGTCGCTGACTTTTTCCCCGTCCAGTTTGACCCCGCCCTGCTGGATCATGCGCAGGGCTTCGGAGGTGGTGCCGGTCAGCCCCGCCTCCTTGATCACGTTGGCAATCGGCAGGCTGCCTGCCGGTGCCGGCACGCTGACTTCCGGCATATCCTCGGGCAGGCCTCCCTGGCGGAAGCGCGCCTCGAAATCGGTCAGCGCCGCCTCGGCCGCAGCCTTGCTATGGAAACGCGCAACGATCTCCTGGGCAAACCCCACCTTGATGTCACGCGGATTGCGACCGGCCTCGACCTCCTCGCGCCATTTCTGAATGGTCGCCAGGGATTCGAAGGAAAGCAGCTCGATATATCTCCACATAAGCGTGTCGGGGACCGACATCAGCTTGCCGAAGATTTCATTGGGCGCTTCGTTGATACCCACATAGTTGCCCAGCGACTTGGACATCTTGTTGATGCCGTCCAAACCTTCCAGCAGCGGCATCGTCAGAATGCACTGGCGTTGCTGGCCGAAATGCCCCTGCAACTCGCGCCCCATCAACAGGTTGAATTTCTGGTCGGTGCCGCCCAGTTCCATATCGGCTTTAAGCGCCACCGAGTCGTAACCCTGGATGAGGGGATAGAGGAATTCATGAATGGCGATAGGCTGTCCGCCGGTATAGCGCTTGTGGAAGTCGTCCCGTTCCAGCATGCGCGCCACGGTATGGGTGGCAGCGAGGCGGACCATGTCGGTCGCGTCCATCTTGCCCATCCAGGTGGAGTTGAACACCACCTCGGTCTTTTCCGGGTCCAGAATCTTGAAAACCTGCTCGGTGTAGGTCTTGGCGTTTTCCGCCACCGCCTCCTTGGTCAGCGGCGGACGAGTCGTGTTCTTGCCCGTGGGATCGCCGATCATGCCGGTGAAATCGCCGATCAGGAACAGGATGTGATGCCCCATGTCCTGCAGGCTGCGGAGCTTGTTGATAAGCACCGTGTGGCCCAGATGCAGGTCGGGCGCCGTCGGGTCGAAGCCGGCTTTCACGCGCAATGGCTTGCCGGCGGCAAGTTTCTGCCGGAGTTCGGATTCGACCAGAAGTTCGTCCGCCCCGCGTTTGATTTCTTTCAGCACGTTTTCCATATCAACACTCAAGAAAGGCCATCAAGGCGCCGTATTGCTATTTATTACACAGAAGCCCCAGGCAGGTGAATATAACCTGCTGTTTTATTTGTTATTTTTTATTCCCGCAATCTTTTGCTACACTTGCCGACTGATTTGACAGGGGAGCAGAGCGTTCCATGCAGCAACAAAAGCTCGAAAGTTTAACCCATCCCACCCCCCCACTGAAGCGGAAATTGCCTATGCGCGGCCTGCTGGTCGCCGCGCTGTTGCCGCTATTCGGGATGGTTACGGCCTATGGCATTGCCCCAGACACCGACACACGCGACATCCCGGTCCGCACCCTGATTGAGAGTCTGCCACTCCCGCAATTGCCGGTCGGTCAAGCCCAAGCGGCCCAAGTCTTCCATCATGAAGAAAGAGTGCTGTCCGGCGAGACACTGGGCGCACTTCTCACCCGCCTGGGCGTTTCCCAACAGGATAACGCCTTGCTGCTGAGCCAGTCCGCCGCGCAAATCGGGCGCAGCCTGCGTTCCGGCCAGCGCGTCCAGGCCGACATCAGCGAAAATGGCGAGCTTCTGGAACTGCGCCTGACCAGTTCGGACGGCACACTCAACCGCATTTCGCGCCAGCCGGACGGCTTCCTGCTGGACCAGCCGCAGGCCGCATTGGAGAGCCGCATCGTCATGCGCTCGGGCCGCATCGAAAGCTCGCTGTTTGCGGCCACCGACGCCGCCAGCCTGCCTGACAGCGTCGCCGTGCAAATGGCCGACATCTTCGGCACCCAATTGGACTTCCGCACCGACTTGCGCAAGGGCGACGCATTCTCGATCATCTATGAAATGGATTATCGCAACGGCGAGCCCACCGGCACCGGCAAGATCCTTTCGGCCGAGTATGTCAACGCTGGCAAAGCCTACCGTGCCGTGCTCTACCGCACCCCCTCCGGCCAGGAAGAGTATTACAGCCCCAATGGCGAATCGTTGAAAAAAGGCTTCCTGCGTTCGCCTCTGGAGTTTTCGCGCATCACCTCGGGTTTCAGCAACTCACGCAAGCATCCGGTTTACGGTTTTCATCGCCGCCACACCGGTACCGATTTCGGCGCGCCCACCGGCGCCCGCGTCAAAGCCGTGGGCGATGCAGTCGTTTCCTTCGCAGGCCGCAAAGGCGGCTACGGCAACCTTGTTATTCTCCGGCACCGCAACGGTTTCGAGACCTACTATGCCCACCTGAACGGCTTTGCCAAAGGCCTGCGCCGCGGCGCCAGCGTCGACCAAGGCCAGATCATCGGCTACGTTGGCAGCACCGGCACCGCTACCGGCCCGCACCTGCATTACGAAGTTCGCATCGGAGGCCAGCCCCGCAACCCCGTCACCGTCAAGCTGCCCGGCTCTCCGCCCCTGCCGCTTGCGCAGCGCGCACGCTTCAATGAACAGACCGCTACCTGGACGCAGCGCCTGGATCAGCTTCGCGGCACCAATCTCGCCGCGCTCGATTGAACGACACAAACCCTCATGAGGTCGATGACTTTTATATCGGCCTCATGTCTGGCACCAGCCTTGACGGCGTAGATGCCGTCCTTGCCAAGTTTCCGCCAGGCCAAGCGCCCAAGCTTGTCGGCACCCATTACCTTCCCTACCCCGCCGAGTTGAGAGCACGGCTGCTCGCCCTGCACACTCCGCAGCACGACGAACTGCACCTGGCCTGCAGCCTGGCGCAGGAACTGGCCGGGCTGTACGCCCAGGCAGTTCAGGCCCTGCTGGAAAAGACCCAAACCGCGGCCGGCCAGGTCGCAGCCACCGGCTGCCACGGCCAGACCATCCGCCACCGACCCGAAGCGGGCTACACCGTGCAACTGGTCAATGGCGCGCGTCTAGCCGAGCTCACAGGCATCACCAGCATCGTCGATTTCCGCAGCCGCGACATCGCCGCCGGCGGCCAGGGTGCGCCCCTGGTGCCGGCTTTCCATGCCGCCACGTTGTCGGGCACGAATGAGCACCGCGTCATCGTCAACATCGGCGGCATTGCCAACCTCACCGACCTCGCCCCAGGCGGCAGGGTCACGGGCTTCGACTGCGGCCCCGGCAACTTGCTGCTGGATGCATGGGCCGCCCAGCATCTGGACAAGCCGATCGATGAAAACGGCACATGGGCCGCCAGCGGCAAAGCCCTGCCCGACTTGCTGAAGAAAATGCTTGCGCATGAATTCCTGGCCGCACAGCCCCCCAAAAGCGCGGGACGCGAGCAATTCAACATGGACTGGCTGCAAGGCAAGCTCGATGGCGATGAATCACCCGAGGATATTCAGGCCACTTTGCTGGAATTGACCGCATGCGGCATCGCCGATGCCGCACACAAGCATTGCAAGGGATTTGACGCGCTGTATGTCTGCGGCGGCGGCGTGCACAACGGCGCATTGATGCAGCGGCTAGGGGCGTTGTCCGGCAAGCCGGTTCATTCGACTGCCGCCCTGGGCATAGACCCCGACTGGATGGAAGCGCTGGCCTTTGCCTGGCTGGCAAAGCAATGTCTTGAAGGAAAACCCGGCAACCTGCCCGCCGTCACCGGAGCGAGCGGGCCGCGCACCCTTGGGGCCATTTACCCGGCATAGCGCAATTGCAAGAATCGGCCTTTTTGCCGCAATCGGGTGACTCAGGCTCAGGTTCCGGCCTTCAAGGCCTGGCAAGAACGGAGGATCATTTCCTCCATTGCTTTGCTCATATCGTCAATATGGGATTGCAAGTATTCACGCTGTGAAGCCCGAAATGCCGACATGCAGGCATTGGCCTCGAAAACAACAAGCGTTCCATCGGGACGCAGATTCAA
>JAKACL010000009.1 GCA_021821425.1 Pseudomonadota bacterium | reverse complement strand
CCTCAACACGCGCGATACCCAGCTGGGCCGCGGCGAGCCGGTGGAGGACGCCGGCGAGGTGATTTCGCGCATGGTCGACATCGTGATGATCCGCACCTTCGAGCAGGACATCATCGAGCGCTTCGCGGCGCATTCGCGCGTGCCGGTGATCAACGGGCTCACCAACGAATATCATCCGTGCCAGATCCTCGCCGACATCTTCACCTTCATCGAGCACCGCGGCTCGATCCAGGGCAAGACGGTGGCGTGGGTCGGCGACTCCAACAACATGTGCAACACCTGGCTGCAGGCGGGCGAAGTGCTCGGGTTCAACGTCCACGTGTCGACGCCGCCGGGTTACGAGGTCGAACCGGAACGCGCGGGCCTGTATGGCACCGACAACTACGAAAGCTTTGCCGACCCGATGGATGCCTGCCGCGACGCCGACCTGGTGACCACCGACGTCTGGACCAGCATGGGCTGGGAGGCCGAGAACGACGAACGGATGAAGGCCTTTGCCGACTGGCAGGTCGATGCCGACATGATGAAAGTGGCGAAGTCCGATGCCGTCTTCATGCACTGCCTGCCGGCGCACCGCGGCGAGGAAGTGACCGCCGAGGTGATCGACGGCCCGCAATCGGTGGTGTGGGACGAGGCCGAGAATCGCCTGCACGTGCAGAAAGCCTTGATGGAATACCTGTTGCTCGGAAGAGTGGAAAGCTGAACAATGAATATTGCCTACTTCAAGGACATGGATTCGCTCTATGTCGAAATCAGTCCCGAAAACCCCGCGCAGTCGTGGGAAGCGCACGAAGGCATCGTGCTCAACCTGTCGGAAGACGGCCGCGTCGTCGGCATCGAAATCGAAAAGGCGAGCCTTGCCACCAATCTCGACATCCTGAAGATCGGCGGCTTCCCCGGTCAGGTCGAAGTCATCGACAAGAACCAGTCCGGTTCCACCCATTGAATCCGCATACCATGAGCGACATCAAGAAAGTAGTTCTCGCCTATTCCGGCGGCCTCGACACCTCGGTCATCCTGAAATGGCTGCAGGACACTTACCAGTGCGAGGTGGTGACCTTCACTGCGGACCTCGGGCAGGGCGAGGAACTCGAACCGGCGCGCGCCAAGGCGCTGCAGTTCGGCATCAAGCCGGAGCAGATCTATATCGACGACCTGCGCGAGGAGTTCGTGCGCGACTTCGTGTTTCCGATGTTCCGCGCCAACACCGTGTACGAGGGCGAATACCTGCTCGGCACCTCGATCGCGCGCCCGCTGATCGCCAAGCGCCTGATCGAGATCGTCAACGAAACCGGCGCCGACGCCATCTGTCACGGCGCCACCGGCAAGGGCAACGACCAGGTCCGCTTCGAACTCGGCGCCTATGCGCTGAAGCCCGACGTCAAGGTGATCGCGCCCTGGCGCGAGTGGGATTTGTTGTCGCGCGAGAAGCTGCTCGCCTACGCCGAGAAGCACGGCATCCCGATCGACATGAAACATCGCCAGGGCGGCTCGCCGTACTCGATGGACGCCAACCTGCTGCATATCTCCTACGAAGGCCGTCATCTGGAAGACCCCAACGCGGAAGCCGAGGAAGACATGTGGCGCTGGACCGTGTCGCCGGAAAAGGCGCCCGACCAGGCCGAGTACATCGAGCTGACCTACGCGAAAGGGGACGTCGTCGCGATCAACGGCCAGCAGATGCGCGCCCACGAAGTGCTGGCGAAGCTGAACGAGATCGGCGGCAAGCATGGTATCGGCCGACTCGATCTGGTGGAGAACCGCTACGTCGGCATGAAGTCGCGCGGCTGCTACGAGACCCCGGGCGGCACGATTCTGTTGAAGGCCCACCGCGCGATCGAGTCGATCACGCTCGACCGCGAAGTCGCGCATTTGAAAGACGATCTGATGCCGCGCTACGCCAGCCTGATCTACAACGGCTACTGGTGGGCGCCCGAGCGCGTGGCGCTCCAGACGCTGATCGACTACACCCAGCAGCACGTCAACGGCACGGTGCGGCTGAAGCTCTACAAGGGCAACGTCATCGTTGCCGGGCGCGACTCGAAGACCGATTCGCTATTCGATTCGACGATCGCCACTTTCGAGGACGACGCCGGCGCCTACGACCAGAAGGATGCAGGCGGTTTCATCAAGCTCAACGCGCTGCGGATGCGGATCGCAGCCAAACTCGACGCCCGGAGAAAATAAGCATGTCCCAGTTCGACAATGTCGCCGTCACCAAGCAGGCCAATGTGTATTTCGACGGCAAGTGCGTCTCGCACACCGTGCAGTTTCCCGACGGCAGCAAGAAATCGGTCGGCGTGATCCTGCCGTCCTCGCTCACCTTCAACACCGGCGCGCCGGAAGTCATGGAAACGGTGTCGGGCACCTGCCGGGTGAAGCTGGCCGGGGACACCGAGTGGAAGACCTACGGCGCCGGGCAGTCGTTCGATGTGCCGGCCCATTCCAGCTTCGATATCGAAGTGTCGGGCGAGCCCTACCACTACGTCTGCCATTTCGGCTGAGCCATGACCACCGTCACTGTCGTCAAGAAGAACGGCCGCATTGCAATTGCGGCCGATACGCTGACGAAATGGGGTGGCGGCAAGGAATCCGCCACCTATGTGGCGAATCACGAGAAGATCATCCGCGTCGGCGACAGCCTCGTCGCCATCACCGGCTCGGCGACCTTCAAGCTGATTCTCGCGGACTATTTCGATTCGCTGGATGAGACGCCGCAGCTGGATTCGGTCGCCAGCATCTTCAGCGTATGGAACACACTGCACGGCGCGCTGAAGGAGCACTACTATCTGCAGACCGGCGAGGACAAGGAGGAAGACCTCGAGTCGTCCCGCATGGACGTGCTGATTGCCAGTCCGCGCGGGATCTTCGGCGTGGCGGCGCACCGCACGGTGCAGGAATTCTCGAAATTCTATGCCTACGGCAGCGGCAGCCCCTATGCGCTGGGCGCGATGTATGCGGCCTGGCGCGCACCCGCGTTCGACGCCGAGGCAGTGGCGCGGCTGGGCGTGGCGGCGGCGGCCGAGTTTCACGACGAAACGGGGCTGCCGGTGCAGTCGTTTGTGATGGATTGTGAGGAGTGATCTAAATGCCCAGTTTTGACATCGTGTCGGAAGTCGACAAGCAGGAAGTGCGCAACGCCGTCGATCAGGTCAACAAGGAAGTTTCCACCCGATTCGATTTCAAGGGATCGGACGCGCGCGTCGAGCAGGCCGACTATGTGCTGACGGTGCATGCCGATACCGAATTCCAGCTCGATCAGGTGCAGGAGATTCTGGCGCAGAAGCTCGCCAAGCGTAACGTGGACGTGAAATGTCTGGAGATCGGCAGCGTCGAGAAAGTCTCCGGCAACAAGGTCAAGCGCAGCGTGACGGTAAAGACCGGCGTGGAAACCGAACTGGCGAAGAAGATCGTCAAGTGCATCAAGGACAGCAAGCTGAAGGTGCAGGCCAGCATCCAGGGCGACACCGTGCGCGTGTCCGGTGCCAAGCGCGACGTGCTCCAGGACACCATTGCGCTGGTGCGCAAGACCATCACCGATTTCCCGCTGCAATACCAGAATTTTCGCGACTGAGGAGACCCCGATGGCCAAGGTGCTTGTTCCGCTTGCCGACGGCTGCGAAGAACTCGAGGCCGTCACGATCATCGATCTGTTGCGACGTGCCGGCATCGAGGTGGTGACCGCCGGCCTCAAGCCTGGCGTCGTCAAGGCCAGCCGCGGCGTGCAGCTGGTGCCCGATGTGACGCTCGACGCGGCGCTACAGGACAGTTACGACATGGTGGTGCTGCCGGGCGGCATGCCGGGCGCATCCCATCTGAAAGACGATGCGCGCATTCTTGCGCTGCTGAAAAAAATGGCGGCGGCCGGCAAGTACACCGCCGCCATTTGCGCCGCCCCGATGGTACTGGCCGAAGCGGGTTTGCTTCAGGGCAGACAGGCCACCAGCTACCCCGGCTTTCTCGACGGGGTGGCCGGCGTCACCGTCAGCGCGTCCGCCGTGGTGCAGGACGGCACGGTGCTGACCTCACGCGGCCCCGGCACGGCGATGGATTTTGCGCTGGCGCTGGTGGAGGTGCTCGCCGGCGCCGATACGCGCCGGCAGGTCGAGACGGCTCTGGTCAGACCATAGCCGGACCCGCGCCATCGTTCTATCATTACCCCATACACGCTGAACCCGGAGACCTTCATGCAGATTCGCGAAATCCTCACGCTCAAGAGCGACGACATCCACAGCATTGCGCCCACCGATTCGGTGGAAAGCGCGGCTGCCAAACTGGTGGGCCTGGGGGTGGGTTCGCTGGTGGTGCTGAAGCAGGGCGAGATGGTCGGCCTGGTCACAGAACGCGACCTGGTCAAGGGCATGGTCAAGCTGGGCTGCGACCTGAAGGACGCCGAAGTCGGCACCATCATGGTGAGCGAGCCGGTGGTGGCCAGTGCCGACGACTCGGTGGATTATGCGCGCGACGTGATGACCAAGTCGCACATCGGCCACCTGCCGATCCTCGACGGCAACAAGCTGCTCGGCATCATTTCCTTCCACGACGTGGCACGCGCCAGCCTCAAGGAGGCCAAGTTCGAGAACAGTCTGCTCAAGCGCTACATCAAGCACTGGCCCGAACAAAGCTGAGCCGGCGATCTATCTGATCGACTCGATGTCGATCGTCTTGCTGACGATCTGCGGGATGATCAGTGCGTATCCCTGCTGCTGCCAGTGCGCGAGCTCGGTGATGGCATTGGGCACGACTTCGATGAAATCCTGGAAGTCCTCCACGCGGTAGCCGTAGTCCACCGCCGCCTGGCCGCACACCTTGAACGCCACGCCGAAACCCGCGTAATAGCGCATGCGGTCGACGGCTTCCTGGTATTTTTCCTCGTTCTTTTTCGCCACCGTCACGATCTCGGTGCCGTGGATGACCACGACGATGCTCAGGTCTTCCGGCGAATAGCTATACGGCGCTTCCATCAGGGGATTCATCAACGAACGCACCCAATACAGCGCGCTGTCGATTTTCTGCGGATCGTCCAGATAAAACTCGAACATGACCTTGGCTGGGGCGTAGGGCGTGGCCACCCGCTTGCCCGCCGCCAGGGCCGGCGTGCCCAGGCCCAGCCACAGGCTTGCCAGCACCGCCAGCAGGGTTCTCATCAGGGGATTCATTTGCGTGCTCCTTGTACGGAGAATGTGCTTTTTTTATAGGCGCTGGGCGGCATTTTGCTGCAGGCGACGCAGCGTCTGGAACAGCTTGAGCCGTGCCGGTTCGATCTCGCCCGCGGCAGCGGCTTCCTGCAGCCGGCAGCCCGGCTCGGTTTCGTGCTTGCAGTCGCGAAAGCGGCACTGTCCCAAAAACGGACGGAATTCGACAAAGGCGTGCGCCAGTGCACCGGCATCGAGGTGCTGCAGCGCGAATTCCTGCAGGCCGGGCGAGTCGAGCACCGCCGAATCGGCGTCCAGCCGGTGCAACCGGGTGTGGGTGGTGGTGTGGCGTCCGCTGTCGAGCGCCTCGGAGTAGTCGGCGGTCAACACGTCGGCGTCCGGAAATAGCGCATTGATCAGCGTCGACTTGCCCATCCCCGATTGCCCGATCAGCAGCGTGGTGTGGCCGTGCAGCGCCGGGCGCAACGGCGCCACGTCGGTCAGCGCCGACAGCATCACGAGCGGATAGCCGATGCGGGTGAGCAGAGCCAGGCGTTCGCGTGCAGCGGGCGTTTCCGGCAGGTCGGCCTTATTGAGAATCAGCAGGCTGGCGATGCCCTGGTCTTCGGCGGCGAGGACGCAGCGCTGCACCAGTTCCATCGAAAAGCTCGGTCGCGCCGCCACCACCACCGCGAGCTGCGTGACGTTGGCGGCAATCGCCTTGGTCTTGAAGGCATCTGAGCGATACAGCAGGCTGGTGCGCGGCCGCACCGCCTCGATCACGCCGGCATCGCCATCGCGCCGGACGTCGACCTGGTCGCCGCATACCACGCGCAGGTGGCGTCCCTTGACCTGACACGGCAGGGTGCCCTCGGCCGTGGCCACGATGAAGCGGCGGCTGAAGGCGGCGACGACCTGGCCGGTGACGGCGGTCACGGGCTCAGATGTCAAACAGCATGTCGACTTTGGCAGCGCAGATGAAATCGTTCTCGGACAGGCCACCGATGGCGTGCGTCCAGAATTCGACCTTGACGGTGTTGTACCCCACCAGCAGGTAGGGATGGTGGTCTTCGCGGTGCGACACCCACATCACGGCGTTGGTGAATGCCTGCGCCTGGTAGTGATCCTTGAACTTGTATTCCTTGACGATTTTCACGCCGTCGCGCTGCCAGCCGGCCAGGCCCTTCAGCAGCGGGGCGATCTGGGCGTCGGTCAGCGGGGCGACGCCGCCCTCGCAGGGCGCGCATTTCTTGCGCACGAGTTCTTCGACGATGGTGGTCATCACGCGTCCTTACTTGAATTTGTAGTACTGCTGGTTGAGGAAGGCGGCGACATGCGCCTCGTCTTCCGGGAACCAGCCCGCGCCGGTGTTGGCATTGCAGCCGGAAATACGGGCCGCCAGCTGCTGCGCGGACTTCACCTTTCGGTCGGCGCGCGTATACATCTTGCTGCCGTCGCCGCCGAACATGCTGACGTGACAGCTGACGCAGGTCTTGTCGTGCAGGCTCTTGCCGATCTTGGGGTCGCCTTTGGCGAACGGCGCAGCCTGGACGCTCAGGGAAAGCAGTGCAGTCGCGAATAAAACCGTCAGGGTTTTCATGGCCAGCCTCCTGGAGAAGAAGCCTGAATTATGGCCGCAAGCCGGACCTTCTGCTACCCCGCGCGGGGCAAGGTCTATGCGAAAATGCAGCCTCACCACTTCAGGAAATCCTCATGGCGCTCAATCCCACGCATCTGCTCTGGCTGGACATGGAAATGACCGGTCTGTCGCCCGAAACCGATCGCATCATCGAACTCGCCATCGTCGTCACCGATGCCGATCTCAACACCGTGGCCGAGGGTCCGGTGCTGGTGGTGCATCAGCCCGACGAGGTGATGAATGGGATGGACAGCTGGAACAAGGGCACCCACGGCAAGTCGGGGCTGATCGACCGGGTCAAGGCATCGCAACTGACTGAGGCCGATGCCGAAGCGCAGATGCTGGAATTCGTGAAGCAGCACGTCCCGCCCCGGACCTCGCCGATGTGCGGCAATTCCATCTGCCAGGACCGCCGCTTCATGGCGCGCGCCATGCCCCAGCTTGAGGCGTTTTTTCATTACCGCAACCTCGACGTCAGCACGCTGAAGGAACTGGCCAAGCGCTGGCGCCCCGGCTTGTGCGAGACTTTCAAGAAGTCCAACAAGCACGAGGCGCTGGCGGACATCTACGAATCGATCGACGAGCTGAAATTCTATCGCGAGCATTTCATTCGCAACGCCTGAGTCTGGCGACAACACGCGGCCGGACCTGCAGGCGTAGCAAAAATCCGCACAAAAAAAAGCGGCCGGAAGGCCGCCGCAGGAGGAGGTGGTACGGTTCGACCGGCGCCTGTTCGATGTGCCAGCCCAACCAGGCCCGCTGCCGTTGACCGGGGGCGGGCGGGTGCAATCAGGGCTTCAGGTAGACATAGCCTTCCTGTGCCTGGAGCTTGCCAATTTCGGCCACGCCGGACGGCACAATAGTGGCATCCGGGTTCACGGCGCTGGCCTCCAGTTTGCGGGCCTTCAGGGTGTTATTGCATACGTTGAATTTCACGCCTTTGGCCGTGAGGCCGGCAATCTGGGCGTCATAGGCATTGCCTTTGTCATCCTTGGCGTCGTTCAGCAGGAAATCGATGCCCTTGCCGTGGGTCACCACGACGATTTTGGCGTCGGGGGAGGCGTTGAGGTGGTTGTTGACGTTGTTCATGGCAGCGCGCGCATTGGCGGCATCGTTGACGTGGTACACCACTTTCTCTTCAGCGGCGTTGGCAGCCATGGGGGCGGTCGTCAGTAGCAGGGCGGCGAGCATGGGGGCAAGGTAGCGTTTCATTGTTTGAGTCTCCTGTATTGATGGATAAGCTGGCTCAATAGCGGCCGGGCTCAAGTATAAGACGTATCATCTGGAACGCTTATTCCATTTCCGGAAGAAAACATTTCTGGAATAAACGTACCCCTTGCCCCGTCGATATATATATGGTCATGATCGGAAAACTGCTTTTTGGCCCTTTTCGCCCCAGTATCGAGGCTTTGCGGCCGGTGCTATACCGCATCGCCTATGCCTGGTGCCACGATGCCGCGCTGGCCGACGACCTTGTTCAGGACACCCTGTCCAAGGCCTGGACGCGACGTGCCCAGTTGCGCGACGAAGCTTCGCTCAAGGCCTGGGTGGTGTCGATCATGCATCATTGCTGGCTCGACCACCTGCGCGGCCGGCGCGACTTCGACGATGTCGAACTCTGGCAGGATTCGCTCGAATCGCCCGCCGAGTCGCCCGAAACATCCTGCAACCGCGAACAGATCATCGCCTGCGTGCGGGCAGCGGTGGCGCGGTTGCCGCTGGGCCAGCGCCAGGTGCTGACGCTGGTGGATCTGGAAGAGTTCAGTTACGTCGAGGTGGCCGGGATACTCGATATCCCGGTCGGCACGGTGATGAGCCGGCTGTCGCGCGCCCGCGCGAACCTGAAAACCCTGCTGGACAACACGATGAAACAGCCCGCGGCGGACTCGCTGCTGAGGAGAGTGAAATGAATGCCGTCGTATCTGACGAAACCCTGCACGCCTTCATCGATGGCGAACTCGACGTGGCGGAATGCGAGCGGCTGCTTGCACGCATGCGTGATGACGAAGCCCTGAGCCGGCGCGCCTGCACGCTGCGCAGCCTCAAGAGCATGGTGGGGCTGGCGTATGCAAAGCCGCCTGCCGCGGCGCGCGCCGCCCGGGCCATGCCGAAGCCGCGCCTGGTGCAGCGCTGCGCCTATGCCTGCCTGGTGCTGGTGGCTGGCCTCGGCAGCGGCTGGGCGCTGCGTGGCCTGGAGGCGCAGGTCGCCACGGCGGCGCCCGCCATGCTGCCGGGCGGCTACCGGATGGTCAGCCTGGCGAAGCAACCCGATCCAAGCCGGGTAATGCTGCACCTCGACAGTTCCGCGCCCGAGCGCATGCTGACGGCGCTCGACCAGGCCGAACGGCTGCTGGACGAGGCGGAACGCGAAGGGCGGGCGATGCAGGTCGAAATCGTCGCCAACAGCCACGGCATCGACCTGATGCGTGCCGGCGTCAGCCCGTATGCGGCGCGCATGGCGCAGATGACGCAGCGCCATGCCAACCTGCAGTGGGTAGCGTGCAGCCAGACCATTGCCCGCTTCACCGGTCAGGGGCAGAAAGTGGAATTGCTGCCGACCGCACGGGCGGCGCCGACGGCGATCGGCGAAATCGTTACCCGGCTCCAGCAAGGCTGGACCTATGTCCGGGTTTGATGGGGGCACGCCGCCTCCCGCAGGACAAACACACATTTACAGTCAGGCAGTCAGATGGGGTGCCGTTGCGCTCCTGCTGCTGATTCCCGCCTTTGCCGGTGCGGCTGCCCTGGACAATCGCCTGGCCCGGCACCCCTCGCCGTATCTGGCCTTGCATGGTAGCGACCCGGTGGCCTGGCAGGAATGGAATACCGAGACCGTCGCTCGCGCAAAGCGCGAAAACAAGTTGCTGTTCGTCTCGGTGGGCTATTTCGCCTGCCACTGGTGTCACGTCATGCAGCGCGAAAGCTACAAAAACCCGCAGATCGCCGCGCTGCTCAACCGCGACTTCATCCCGGTCAAGGTCGACCGCGAACTTAACACCGGACTCGACGACGCCCTGCAGGATTTTTCGGCCACGCTCAACGGCAATGCAGGCTGGCCGCTCAATGCTTTCGTCACCCCGGAAGGTTTTCCGGCGTTTGTCGTGTTGTATGTGCCGCCGGACGACTTCAGTAAGCTGTTGAGACATCTGTCGGGACGCTGGAAGGCTGATGCAGTCGGCATTCGCGCACTGGCACGGCAAGTGGCGCCGCCGCCCGCCCAGCAGCCGGTGGTCGCGCCGCTGACTGCGGAACGCAGCGCGCGCGCCTGGTCGCAATTCGTCGACGGCGCCCTGCAGGAGGCCGACACCCTGCGGGGCGGCTTCGGGCAGGTCAACAAATTCCCCATGGCGCCGCAGTTGCATGCCCTGCTGGAACGACAGGCGCTGCAGCCGGCGCCGAAGCTGGCCGAATTCCTGCGCATCACGCTCGATTCGATGGCAGCGCGCGGCATGCGCGATCACCTCGGCGGCGGGTTTTTCCGCTACACCGTCGACCCCGAGTGGGACACGCCGCATTTCGAAAAAATGCTCTACGACAATGCCCACCTGGCCATGCTCTACCTGCGTGCGGCAAATGTGTTGCGTCAGCCGCGTTACCGCGAGGTGGCCCGCAGCACGCTCGATTTCATGCAGGCCGAGTTGCTCGACCCGAGCGGCGGCCTCTACAGCAGCACATCGGCGGTGGACGATGCGGGGCGTGAAGGCGCGACCTACCTGTGGGAACCCGGCGAACTGAAGCGCCACCTGTCGCCCGAAGCGTATGCCGCCGCGCAGCGGGTATGGCGACTCGATGCGGCGCGCCCTTTTGATGACGGCTATCTGCCTGCGGAATACCGCACGCCGACGGCGGCCGAACGCCGCCTGCTGGCCGAGGCCGCGCGCGTGCTGCGGCCGCTGCGCCTGGCGCGCAAGCTGCCCAAGGACGACAAGCTGAACGCCGGTCTCAATGGGTTGGCGCTGTCGGCATTCAGTCAGGCCATCGCACTCGATCCGGCCTACCGGGCGCGAGCCGATCGGCTGCAACAATTTCTGCTGACGCAACTGGCTCGCGACGGAAGGCTGATGAAGGCGCTGTCACGCGGCAAAATCCTGCCGGATGCCGAACTGGAAGATTACGCCTACGTCGTGCAGGGCTTGCTGGACCATGCCGACGCCACCGGCAATGCGCAGTCGCGTGAACGCGCGCGTCAGTTTGCGCGTACTGCGTGGACGCTGTTCTGGAGCGAGAAGGGCTGGAAGCACGAGGCGCGCCCCTTGCTGGCGACGCTGCAGCCGGTGCCGGCGCTGGCCGACGGCGCGCTCTACTCGCCGTCCGATGTGCTGGTGCTGGCGAGCCTGCGCCTGCAGGATACCGTCCTGCAACGTCAGGCCCGAACGGTTGCCGCGTGGCGCCTGCCGGCGATGGAACGCGATGTCTTCGTGTTTCCCACCCGGCTTCGGGTATTGACGCAGGCGCAGTCGGGCAGCTGATGCGCGCTCGTGTCGCGCGACACTAGGGCGTGTTAACACTAATTTCACGCCCGCGACGAGGCCGATTCGGGATGCAGGCCGCGAAGCGAGGCGCGCCGCAGTGTCGTTCACTGCAAGCGGCTTGCGACAAAGGGATGCGCCCGAATCGACCCGTCCCTTCGGGTTGCCGCGAGAAAGCGCGTCTGCGGCGTTGCGCCGCTTGGCAAGGGAGTGCCCTTGCCGGCGCGCCGCGCCTTGCATCCATCGCTTTCTCGCGGCAACGCGGACGCGAAATTAGTGTTAACACGCCCTAGTTGAGCTCTCCCTCCGGGACGGGTTCCAGCGCACGCTGCAGGGGACGCCGCCCGACCCGGATCGAGAGGTCCAACGACTGCTGCTTGCGTTCCACCGTGAGCTTTGCCTGGGTACCCGGCTTCAGGGCGGCAATCAGGTTGAGCAGCGAAGCCGAGTCGGCCACCTTGTTGCCATTGACGGCCAGCAGGATATCGCCCGGCCGCACGCCGCCGGCATCGGCCGGTCCCCCTTTCAGCACCCCTGCAATCAACGCGCCTTCGGTCTTTTTCAGATTGAAGGATTCCGCGAGTTCGGGTGTCAGGTCCTGCACTTCGATACCGACCCAGCCGCGCGTCACGCTGCCGGACTGGATGATTTCCTCCATCACCTGGCGTGCGATGGAAACCGGAATGGCGAAGCCGATGCCCTGTGAGCCGCCGGTGCGCGAGTAGATCGCGCTGTTGACGCCGACCAGGTTGCCGGCTGCGTCCACCAGCGCACCGCCCGAGTTGCCGGGGTTGATGGCCGCATCGGTCTGGATAAAGTTTTCGAAGGTATTGATGCCGAGATGTGTGCGACCCAGCGCGCTGACGATGCCCGCGGTCACGGTCTGGCCGACGCCGAACGGATTGCCTACCGCCAGCACCCAGTCGCCGACATGGAGAGTGTCCTCGCGCGCGAACGTGATGGCGGGCAAGTTGTCGGCGTCGATTTTGAGGACGGCGAGGTCGGTTTCCGGATCGGAGCCGACCACCCGCGCCGGCAGCGTGCGGCCGTCCGCCAGCGCGACCTGGATTTCGTCGGCAGCCTCGACCACGTGCTGGTTGGTGAGGATGTAGCCATTCGGACTGACGATCACGCCCGAACCGAGGTTGGACACCTCGCGCGGGCGCCCATCCAGCCGGTCGCCGAAGAAATAGCGAAAGATCGGGTCCTGCAGCGCGGGGTGGGTCGGATTGCGCACCTTTTGCTGGGTGAAGACGTTGACCACGCTCGGAATGACACGGGTCGCCGCGGGCGCAAACGATGCGCCGACGGCGGGCCCGGCGACGGCCGGCGTCTGCGCCTGCTGGATGACCAAAGGCGTCTTCGCCTGCCAGTGCAGCAGGTCGGGCTTGAACAGCACCAGAATGAACAGCACACCCAGTGCCACCGTAGTGGATTGAGCGAAAAGCAGCCAGAGTTTGCGCATAGTGATTAAATTCATGGACTTGGCGTGATTTCGCCAGGCGAGGATTATAGCCCAGACCGACCCGTATTCTGCGCTATTGCAATGACGGGCTTCCGGAGCGTGCGGCAAATTGGTTAGAATGCCGGTTTTATCGCAACACGTTCGGGTTAGGTAAACATGAGCCAGGAAGTTGAAGGGCAAAAAGTGGACGCACGCAAACGTAAATTCCTGATTGCGGCGACCAGTGCCGTGGGCGGGGTCGCGGTCGCCGGAGTGGCCGTGCCGCTGGTGATGAGCATGATGCCGAGTGCACGTGCCAGGGCGGCCGGCGCTCCGGTGGAAGTCGATATCAGCAAGGTCGAGCCGGGCATGCTGCTGACCGTTGAATGGCGAGGCAAGCCGGTGTGGATCGTCAACCGCACGCCGGACATGCTCGAGCTGTTGGGCAAGCATGAAGACCAGCTTGCCGATCCCAAGAGCGACATGCCGCAACAGCCCGACTACTGCAAGAATGCAACCCGTTCGATCAAGCCGGAATTTCTGGTGGCCGTCGGCATCTGCACCCACCTCGGCTGTTCGCCCACCTACCGCAAGGATGTCGGCGCAGCCGATCTCGGCGCCGACTGGCCGGGCGGGTTCTTCTGCCCCTGCCACGGTTCGCGTTTCGACCTCGCCGCGCGCGTGTACAAGGGCGTTCCGGCGCCGACCAATCTGGTGATTCCGCCCCATCAATACCTCAGCGATGCCAAGTTGCTGATCGGTGTAGACGCAAAAGGAGCCTAAATAAATGTCTGCCCTGCAAAAAATGATGGGTTGGATCGACGACCGATTCCCGCTCACCGCCACCTACAAGGCGCACCTGTCCGAGTACTACGCGCCCAAGAACTTCAACTTCTGGTACTTCTTCGGGTCGCTGGCGCTCCTGGTGCTGGTGATCCAGATCGTCACCGGCATCTTCCTGACCATGAACTACAAGCCGGATGCGGCACTCGCCTTCATCTCGGTCGAGTACATCATGCGCGACGTCGAGTGGGGCTGGCTGATCCGCTACATGCATTCCACCGGCGCCTCGATGTTCTTCGTCGTCGTCTATCTGCACATGTTCCGGGGCCTGATGTACGGCTCCTACCGCAAGCCGCGCGAGCTGATCTGGATTTTCGGGGTGCTGATCTATCTGGCGCTGATGGCCGAAGCCTTCCTGGGCTACCTGTTGCCGTGGGGCCAGATGTCGTTCTGGGGCGCCCAGGTGATCGTCAACCTGTTTGCCGCCGTGCCCTTCATCGGTGAAGACCTGTCAATCTGGATTCGCGGCGACTACGTGATCTCGGACGCTACGCTGAACCGCTTCTTCGCGTTCCACGTGATTGCCTTGCCGCTGGTGCTGATCGCGCTGGTTGCGGTGCACCTGGTGGCGCTGCACGAAGTCGGCTCCAACAACCCCGACGGCGTCGAGATCAAGAAGAAAAAGGATCCCAAGACCGGTATCCCGCTCGACGGCATTCCCTTCCATCCGTATTACACGGTGAAGGATATCGTCGGCGTCATCGTCTTCCTGATGGTGTTCTCGGCGATTGTGTTCTTCGCGCCGGAAATGGGCGGCTACTTCCTCGAGGCGGCCAACTTCGTTCCGGCCGACCCGCTGAAGACGCCCGAACATATCGCACCGCTATGGTACTTCACGCCGTTCTACGCGATCCTGCGTGCGGTGCCGCCGCTGTTCGGCTCGCAGTTCCCCGGCGTGGTAGCGATGGGCCTGTCGATCGTGTTCCTGTTCTTCCTGCCCTGGCTGGATCGCAGCAAGGTCAAGTCGATCCGCTACCGCGGCCCGATCTACAAGATTGCGCTGGCCCTGTTCATCGTGTCCTTCATCGGTCTCGGCTACCTGGGGCTCTTGCCGTCCACACCCGTGGCGACGATCTTTGCCCAGGTCTTCTCGGTCATCTACTTCCTGTTTTTCCTGTTGATGCCCTGGTATACCTCGATTGACAAAACCAAACCGGAACCGGAAAGGGTGACTGGCTAAATGAAACGCTTGAAGAATTTTCTTTTCCTGCTGGCGGCAGCTCCCGTCGTGGCCTTTGGGGCCGGCGCCACGGTTCACCTGGACAAGGCGCCGATCAACCTTTCGGACCAGGATTCCCTGCAGCGCGGCGCCCGCATGTTCGTCAACTATTGCCTCAACTGCCACAGCGCCAGCATGATGCGCTACTCGCGGCTGCAGGATCTGGGACTGACCGAAGAGCAGATCAAGGACAACCTGCTGTTCACGTCCGAGAAGCCTGGTGAGCCCATGCACGTGGCTATGCGCCACGCCGACGGCAAGGCCTGGTTCGGCGCCACGCCGCCCGACCTCAGCGTGATTGCCCGTTCGCGCGGTGCCGACTGGCTCTACACTTACCTGCGCAGCTTCTATCGCGACGACACCCGTGCCACCGGATGGAACAACACCGTGTTCGACAAGGTGGGCATGCCGCACGTGATGTGGAGTCTGCAGGGCGAGATGGTGCCGGTCTATAAAAAGGATGGTGAGCATGAAGTCGTCGAGCGCCTTGTGCTGGCCAAGCCCGGCAGCGTCAGCCTGGCCGAATACGACGCCATGGTCGGCGACCTGGTCAACTACCTGCAATGGATGGGCGAGCCCGCCCAGAACCAGCGCAAGCAGCTTGGCGTGATTGTGCTGCTGTTCCTGGCCGTATTCTTCGTGGTGGCCTACTACCTGAAGAAAGAATTCTGGAAAGACATTCACTGAGCCCGCCCACTGCCGTTCGCCAACAGCCGGACTGTGTCCGGCTGTTGGCGTTTTAAGCATTAACACCGCAACACCTTAGGGAGCCCCGCCATGATGACCCTGTATTCCGGCAGTACCTGTCCGTACAGCCACCGCTGCCGCATTGTCCTGTTCGAAAAGGACATGGATTTTGAAGTCATCGATGTAGACATGCACAACAAGCCGGAAGAAATCGCCAGCATCAGCCCCAACGGCAAGATGCCGGTGCTGGTCGAGCGCGACCTGGTTCTGACCGAGTCCAACATCATCAACGAATACATCGACGAGCGCTTCCCGCATCCGCAGCTGATGCCGCCGGATCCCGTCATGCGTGCCCGCGCGCGGCTGGTGCTGTTCAACTTCGAGCACGACCTGTTCACCCACGTCAACACGCTCGAGCACAGCCTCGGCAAGGGTTCGGACAAGGCGCGCCTGGAAATCCGCGACAGCCTGTCGCAGCTCACGCCCATCCTCACCAAGCAGAAGTACCTGATGAACGACGAGTTCTCCATGCTCGACGTGGCGATCGCACCGCTCTTGTGGCGTCTCGAGCACTACAGCATCGAACTGCCGAAGGTGGCCGCCCCGGTGCTCAAGTATCGCGAGCGCCTGTTCAGCCGTCCCGCTTTCATCAACGCGCTGACCCCCACCGAAAAAGCGCTGCGCAAGTAAGCGGCATAGAGAACCAGCGCAGCGCTGTGGCAGAAATTTCATCCAAGCCCTACCTGATCCGTGCGCTGTACGAGTGGTGCACGGATTCGGGTTACACGCCGCAACTGCTGGTTGCCGTCGATGGCCGCACGCGCGTGCCGGCCGGCTTCGTCAAGGATGGCAAGATCGTGTTCAACATCAGCGCTGGCGCAACGCGCAACCTGATGCTGGACAACGACTGGATCCAGTTTTCCGCACGCTTCGGCGGCGTCTCGCACGAGATTTCGGTTCCGGTGGATCGCGTCGCCGCGATCTTCGCGCGCGAAAACGGACAGGGTCTGCATTTCGAACCGGTCGACGCGCCCGGGTCGCCCGAACCGACGCCGCCGCCTGCATCGGGCGAGGCGCCCGCACCGGCCAAGGGCAAGCCTTCGCTCAAGGTCGTCAAGTAATCCACTGCTGCACGGCATCGCTATAATGTCGCGCTTCGCCGCTTTAGCTCAGGGGTAGAGCAACCGCCTTGTAAGCGGTAGGTCGTCAGTTCGAATCCGACAAGCGGCACCACACACGCACGAAAAAAAGCCGCATCCGATGCCGGGTGCGGTTTTTTATTTTAGAGGCGATGCCGGCAGTAGTGGCTCAGTCGATCCCCAGCCGCTCCAGCCGGTAGCGCAGACTGCGGAAGGTGACGCCCAGCACGCGCGCCGCGGCGGTCTTGTTGTAGCGCGTCTGTTCCAGCGCTTCGAGGATGGCGGCGCGTTCCATCTGATCGAGATAATCCTGCAGCGGGTACTTGCTGCCGGGCGTGGCGCTGGTCGACGTCGGGAGCGGGGCCAGGTTGAGTTCGTCAGAGGTGATGCGCTTGTTCTCGCACAGCGCCAGTGCGCGCTCCAGCGTGTTTTCCAGCTCACGCACGTTGCCGGGGAAGGCATAGGCGCAGAGTGCCTTTTCGGCGTCGCGTTCGAGTATGACGTCGTCGCCGCCCAGCTTGTCGAGCAGAAAGCGCGCCATTTCGGGAATGTCTGCGGCGCGGTCGCGCAGACTGGGCATGACGAGGTCGATGACGTTGAGGCGGTAGTACAGGTCCTGGCGGAAGCGCCCGGCCTCCACCAGTGCGGCGAGGTTCTGGTGGGTGGCGCTGATGATGCGCACGTCGACGGATTCCTCGGCGGTGGCGCCGACCTTGCGCACCTTTTTTTCTTGCAACACGCGAAGCAGCTTGACCTGCATCGACAGCGGCAGGTCGGCCACTTCGTCGAGGAACAGGGTGCCGCCGTCGGCCGCCTGGAAAAATCCGTTGCGGTCGGCCTCGGCGCCGGTGAAGGCGCCTTTGCGGTAGCCGAAAAATTCGCTTTCCATCAGCGTTTCCGGAATCGCGCCGCAGTTGACGGCGACGAAAGGCTTGTCGGTCCGGCTGCCCAGCCGGTGGATCAGTCGCGCCGCCAGTTCCTTGCCGCTGCCCGATTCGCCCGAGATGTGCACCGGCGCCTGGGTGCGCGCGAGCTTGGCGATGCGTTCGCGGATGTCCTGCATGGCGGCGGACTGGCCGATCAGCTCGCGCGAAGGCGAATGGACCTGCGCGGCCTCGGGAATTTTCAGCGCGGATTTGACCAAAGCGCGCAGCTGATCGAGCGCCACCGGCTTGGACAGATAATCGAATGCGCCTGCTTTCAGCGCGGCCACCGCGTTGCCGGCATTGCCGTAGGCGGTGATGACCGCGACCGGCACCGGCACGGCCAGTGCACTGGCGGTGGCAATCACGTCCAGCCCTTCGCCGTCCCCCAGCCGCATATCGGTGAGGCACAGGTCGTAACGGGTTTGGGCGAGCCGCAGCTGCGCGTCCGCCACGCTGGCGGCGCGATCGGTTTCCAGACCCATTTTAGCCAGCGTGAGCTCCATCAGGTCGAGCAGGTCGGGCTCGTCGTCCACCAGCAGAATGCGCGGCACGGCAGCCATGCTCACTCGCTGCCCCGCAGGCTCAGGCGGAAGCAGGCGCCGCCCGGTGCGGGGAGGTGGGTCAGGCTCGCATGATTGGCCTCGGCCAGTTCGCGTGCCAGAAACAGCCCAAGGCCGGTGCCCTGCGCATCGGTGGTGCTGAAGGGTTCGAACAGCTTGCTTTCGAATTCGGCTGCGACGCCGGGACCGTCGTCCTCGATCTCGATCTGCACGCTGCCGCCCGTGACCTGTGCGCGGATATGCAGGCTGCCGGCCTGTTTGCGGCTGTAACGCCAGGCGTTGCGCATCAGGTTCCACAGGATCTGGCGCAGATGGTCGGGATCGAACTGGAAATGCAGGGTGTCGGGCATGAGGACTATGACGGCTTCAGCCGGGATTTCTTCAGTCTGGCGCAGTTCGTCGATCAGGGCAGCAAGCAGGGTCGTATCGAAGCTGACTGGATTGAGGCGGTCCCGCCGGTTGAGCGTCAGCACTTCTTCCACCAGGCGGTCGAGCCTGTTCGCGTTGTTCTCGATGATGCCGGTCAGCTTGGTCAGAGCAGGGTCGTGTGTTTCCTCGCGCAGCAGTTGCGCGGCATGGCTGATCGCCGACAGCGGGTTGCGGATTTCATGCGCGATATTGGCAGTCAGGCGTCCCAGTGCGGCCAGCTTCAGTCGCTGCGCGACCTGCTCGGCCTGGCTTTGATCTTCCAGCACCAGCACCCGGCTGTTATCGGCTGTGGTCAGCGGAATGCAGCGCACCCGCAGGCGCGCGGCCGCCGTGTTGAGCGTGGGTGTGGCGCCGGGGCCGATTTGCCGCGACAGCCGTGCCAGTTCGGGCGACAGCGCCTCGAGGCGGGTGATGCCGGGCAGGATCACCCCGGTGGCGCCGAGCAGCGTCAATGCGCGCGGACTGGCGTGGCGCACCACGCCGTCGCCGCGCACGGCCAGCAGGCCGTCGGGCGAATTCTCGATGGCCAGCGCATTGATGCGGTTGAGCAGCGCCAGTTCATCCGCCTGGCGCTGCGCCAGCTTTTCCGAGTGCAGCGCGCGCTGGGTCAGCGCATGCGCTGACCAGCCGATGGCGAAATAGCCCAGGCACAGGATGCCCACCTGGAAAAAGCTGTCGGTACGCTGGCTGGCGTTGAGAATGCTGAAGCCGTGCTGCAGCAGCACCGCAATCGAAGCCATGGCCGCGTACAGCAGGCTGAGCCGGCCGCTGCCGATCAGCCCGCCCGACGCGATCGAAATCACCAGCAGCAGGCCAAGGCCATTGGCCAAGCGTTCGCTGGTGCCCATCAGCAGCACGACGAACAGGATATCCGCGATGATGTGCGCGGTGAGCTGGACCTGGAAATCCGGCCAGCGCGCGCGGATGCCCAGCACGAACAGGGCCGTGGTCACCAGGTAGGCGTAGGCGAAACCCTGGTAGCGGGGGGCGGCGTCGGGGCGAAACAGGTCGGAATCGCCAAACAGCAGGCCCGTAAACACCAGGGCCAGCGTCAGCGTCAGGCGGTACAGGTTGAAATAGTCGAGACTGCGCCAGTGCGACGCGAAATAACCGTGTGTGGCAGGACGCGGGATAGGCGTTGCCGCCGTGCTCATTTTTTGCCGAGTTGCTTGTGTTCGGGTGTGCAGAACAATTCGCCGCCGGAGTAGATGGCCTCGCTGCGCGGCAGGTTCACCCCGCAATGCGCGCATTTCACCATGTCCTCGACGATCGGGGCCTTTGCGGACGAAGGCGGTTTGGCTAGCGAACGCTGATAGGCGCGGACAATGCCCCACACCACAAACCCGATCACCAGCAGCACCAGAATCTTGATCACGCCATCGCCTCCGAAATGGCCCTCAGGATAGCATGGCGGCTCCCGGATGCCGCGCACAGCACCACGAACCACGATGTCTCTCGGTTTGCTTGGCTCTGTCCCTGCGGCGAAAATGTCACACTACCGGTTCTCGGTATGCTTGCCCTTGCCCGCGCAACGGCGGGCAAGCGGACAAGAATGTATCTTTCCATCATAAACAATCATTAAAAACATATAGATATTCGCGAATGGCCGAAACAGCTTGCGAGGCCCGTCTGTACAATTAATCAGGTCAAAACGATGAGGCAATTCCATTCAATTCGGGTGAGGCATTCTGGCGCGGATCGTCTTTATGCTTTTGCTCAAACCCACGAACAAGCTGCCAGAGCAGGCGCAGCGATAGACACCAGCAAACCCCTACAGCTGGCCATAAAGCGCGCACAAATGCGCTACACCCTGACCGGCGTGATCCCAACGGCATCTAATCGTCGATCGACCGGGATGAAGCGGGGCCTATGCCAAACAGTGCTATTTCATACGTGCCATGCTCGTCGCAATGCGCGATACTGAGCGCGCGCATCACTGGAGTTCCTGACGTAGCAAACCCGGCCGGAACGCAGAAAACCGGCCGGAACACGTGTATTGGAATAATTCGAAACCCGATGGAACAATCATGACCAA